>JAOZLQ010000007.1 GCA_029934755.1 Desulfuromusa sp.
CAAAGGTTGGTTCTAACAGTTTAACGGTGCGGATAATTTCATCGGAGTCTTTGGTGTTCAGCTCGATATCAAAAACGTCGATATCGGCAAAACTTTTGAATAAAACCCCTTTCCCTTCCATAACAGGCTTGCCGGCCAGGGCTCCAATGCTACCGAGGCCAAGAACTGCGGTGCCGTTGGAGATGACCGCTACTAAGTTCCCTTTTGCGGTATATTCATAGGCTAAACTTGGATCTTTTTCGATTTCCAGGCATGGCTCAGCAACCCCAGGACTATATGCGAGTCCCAGTTCGTGACTGGTGGTACAGGGTTTAGTTGTGATAACTTCAATCTTACCTTTTCGCCCATTACTGTGGTAATCAAGGGCTTCTTGACGTATTGACATGAGAGTCTGTCCTCCTGTAAAGAAACATTTCTATGATGAGGTATTCGATGAATTCTTATACCTCTTTTACTACGTGAATATCCTATAATGATGGAAATTAATCAAACTAAAAAATTATAGTCATACTAAAAAAAAGTCAAGTTCAATTGTTCCTCTGATATGATATAACCCTTTGAGTTCTGTCGCAATGCTGATGCCAATTATTTATTAATAAATAAATACTTTTAAAACAGATGGTTAGGTAAATTATTTTTTTTATAGTTCAATAAATGGTTGTTTTGTTGATTAAAATCAGTGTTTATCGGCTAAAAATAGCCATATTTCATGATTTTATGAGTTGGATTTTAGATGAGAGTAGGCGTTTTATCAGATACCCACCTTCATTCTCTCGATGCGGGAATGGCATTAGCTCAAAGATTATTGAATGGCCCTTTTGCTGATGTTGATGCGATCCTACATGCCGGGGATCATGTTTTTGCAGACTTGGATAGCTGTTTTTATCCGTTACCATGGTACGGGGTTTGCGGTAATATGGATGCACCGCACGTTCATTTGCCAGCACAGAGAATTGTTGAATTGGCAAACGTACGAATTGGAATGGTGCATGGATGGGGAAGACCAAATGGGATAGAAAGCCGGGTCCTGAACAGTTTTTCTGCATCAGAAATTGATGTGCTGGTATTTGGTCATAGTCATCGTCCTGTTTGTCGCCAAGTTGGATCGGTGTTACTTTTTAATCCTGGAAGCCCGACAGATCGCCGCTCAGCGCCATACCACACAGTTGGTATTTTGAATTTAGGCTTGGAAATCACTGGTGAAATTATTCGCATTGATTGATTTTATTATTTAGCAATTTGGTAAGAAATATTTAAGGATTTGATAGATGACTGATTATTTTGTGCGGGGTGGCCCGCTGATGTACCCTATTCTTTTGTGCTCAGTTATTGGCTGGGCAATATTTATGGAGCGAATTGTTGCGTTCATCAAAGTTCGTCGCAATTTGATGCCTTTACGCAATTCGATACAAACTTTTATACAGGAAGATAACGTCAAAGCAGCGGTGGATCTTTGTGCACAAGAAAAAACAGCATTAGCCAGAATTTTACTTGTAGTCCTTAAAAACCAAGGGAATCAACGTAGTTATTTGAAATCGCTAGCAGAGGAGGTTGGTGAGCGGGAAGCTATTTCTTTGCAACGTTATCTGGGTTTACTCGGGACTATTGCCAATATCACTCCATTGCTCGGTCTATTGGGAACTGTGCTGGGAATGATTAAAGCATTCAACGTAATAGCCACTCAAGGAATGGGGACTCCGGCAACATTGGGTGGTGGTATTTCTGAAGCATTAATCACAACGGCAGCTGGATTAACTGTTGCGGTGCCAATGATTCTGTTGCATCGCTATCTGTCAAGCCGCTCTGAACGTCTGGTTTTGGAGCTGGAAGAAGCAACGATGCAGATTGTTGATCTTGTTGAGAAGTGATTGCGTCGCATAAAAAGTTCGACCTGCTGTAATGCTGTAAGTTTTTGTTTGTCTGTCTCATGATTTTATAAAGGAAAATGTATGGGTTTCCGTCGTCATATTCAGGAAGCACCAAAAGTTGATTTAACGCCGATGATAGATGTTGTCTTTCTGCTGTTGATCTTTTTCATGATTTCAACAACATTTATTGAGCGTCCCGGTCTAAATATCAGCCTTCCTGCGTCAAGTTCTGAACAGATCAAACAAAACCAGAAAGAGATTCAGGTTTACCTGTCTGCAAATGGAGATATCTATCTCCAGCGAGAAAAGATGACATTGGATGATCTTTTACGGCACTTGCAAGGTTACGACCCAATATTAACCCCCAAGATGACTTTTTTGTTAATGGCTGACAAGGCTGCCAGGCATGGTAAGGTCATTCAGTTGATGGATGCTGCTAAAATGGCGGGATTTGGGAACCTTGCTATTGCTACCGATAAAAATCAGGAATCCGTAGGGGCTATTCATGAATTGCCCTGATTACATTGCCACAAAAGGAAAGGGCGATTCGTGAGTCGCCCCGACAATTCACCCCTTTGAGGTGTCTTTTGTTTCCTTGAAGCGCTGTGGAATCCGGCTTATATCAATTTCACAATTTTCTCTTCCTGGGCATTCATTAACTACACAGGGTTCTATGTGGATAATAACATTTGCACCAGGGATTTCCCTTTCTATCTTTTTTTCCAAACTATCTGTGAGTTTATGAGCTTCTTCAACTGTCATGTCCTTGCACACTTCCAAATGAAAATCCATGATTTTTAATGATCCCGCCCGTCGAGTGCGAAGACCATGATAACCGGCCATAGGACCCTCGTGAGTGCTGATTAATTGATGGACCTGTTGCTGAATGTCTTCAGGGAGCTCGTGATCAAGAATATCGGTCAAACTTCGTTTAATCAGCTGTAGTGCTTCATGCAGAATATAGGATGCGACCAGAATAGACAGTGCGGGATCAAGCCAGTGAATATTAAACCAGCGCACCATCAATAGTCCTGTCATTAAACCAAGATTGCTGTAAATATCCATTCTAAAGTGGAGTGAGTCTGCTTCAAGTGCTGATGAATCAGTTTGTTTTGCAATCTTACTTAAGTACCGGGCGATGAACCAGGAAGCGACAGCGCTGAACGCAAGAACTCCGATCCCCTGATTGATGTTTTCAAGCTGATTATGTTCACCCAGACGAACCACAGATTCATAGATAATCCAGCCGCCGGAACCGGTGATAACAAGAGCTTGAAACAGAGTTGCCAACGTTTCAAATTTACCATGTCCGAATGGGTGAGATTGATCAGGAGGCTGCTCGGCATGGCGAATCGCCATGAAATTGACTCCTGACATCAGAATATCTAATAAAGAGTCGACTGCTGATGCCATCACCGCCATGGAACCGCTCACCAAGGCAATAAATAATTTAATTATGGCAAGAGTTAATGCTCCGCAGACAGAGAATGCTGCTGCTTTCATTTTAGGGTTATTGGTACGAAACACGATTGTCCTTTATGGTAATGGGCAGGCGCTATTCCATGCCGTAAAACCGTCGCCAGAGATGTCATTGAACCTTTCGATTCTTTGTTGGTAGAATTCGTATTGGATGCAGACTTGCTGGATTTCTTCAGATATTGCCGGGTCGATCAATTTTATATTGGCACAAAATCTGTAAAAATGTCTGATGCCAATCAAGATACTTTCAAGCTCTGTCATGTTTGGTTCCAGCGTGCTGACGATATACCAGTTTCCAGCAAAGCTTTGAATTAATTCAGGAGATATTTCAAAGATATTTGAGCGGCGGTTATCAATCATGAAGTCACGCAGAAAATAATCTGCACCCCTTGCCATACTCCCGGCTTCTATCGGGGATATTGATCCATCTTTCAGTAGGTATTGATGGAATTCTTTAAGTAAAACTTTACAGTTTTGGTCGGCCCTTATTTCTTCTTGAAGGGTTTTGAATGAATAACTGTTGAGTTCAAATGGTTCAATTGATTCTATTTTTGTATCAGTCATGAGCCTTCCAGTCTAAAATAGTCTATAAATAGTTGACCTATGAAGAATTTTTAGCATTAGATTAGTGAAGAGGTCAAGCTATGGCGTGGCATCATGAATATCCCTCTATTTACTTACGGAGGTGCCTTTGTTAGGATACCCAGCCTTGCGTAATAATGTTTTTTATATTTACTTATCTTACTGTAATTTCAGGATGTTAGCATGTCAACAGCAACTCCAGTAATGCGCCAGTATCTGGAAATTAAAGCAAATCATCAGGATGCTATCCTGTTTTTTCGCTTAGGCGATTTCTATGAAATGTTTATGGAGGACGCTGTCCTTGCTTCACGGGTGTTAGGTATAACTCTGACATCTCGAAATAAGGGCGTTGAAGATTCTGTCCCCCTTTGTGGCATCCCTTATCACAGTAGTCAGGGGTATATTGCCAAATTAATTTCTGCAGGTCATAAGGTAGCAATCTGTGAGCAAGTGGAAGATCCAAAAACCGCTAAGGGGATTGTCAAACGTGAGGTTGTGCGTGTTGTAACGCCTGGGTTGGTGACCGATACGGAAACCCTTGAACCCAAAGAGAATAACTACCTGCTTTCTATCATTGCCAATGATAGCTCTTACGGTATTGCCCACATTGATATTACCACCGGTGAATTTAGGGTGACCCAGATTGATACCCTGTCGCAAGTTGAAAGTGAACTCGGATCGTTACGACCCCGTGAGGTTCTCTTTAGTGATTCAGATCTTAGCCGAAAGTTAAAACAACAGATTGGCTATTCTCTTGACGGGATTATGTGTAATTTTCTTCCTGAGTGGACCTGCGAAGCGGATTACGCACAAGAACAGCTTTGTACTTTCTTTGGTGTTTCCGGCTTACAATCGTTTGGCTGTCACGATCTGGTTGCAGCACAACAAGCTGCATCTGCTGTTCTTTATTATCTACAGCAAACTCAAAAGGATGAACTCCGCCATATCCGCCCCCTGCAGACTTATCACACCCAAAACTTTATGATTCTAGATGATTCCACGCGGAGAAATCTTGAGCTCACGGTAACATTGCAGGAAGGTAAAAAACGCGGCTCACTCTTGGGTGTGCTTGATCGTACCGTGACTGCTATGGGGGGTCGAACTCTAAGACATTGGATCCATTACCCCTTGATCGATCATCTCCAAATTCTGCAGCGTCAAGATGCTGTTGCCGAGTTGGTTGATGACAGTTTACAGCGGATAGAGTTAGTTGAAGCACTTGATGGTGTCTACGATCTTGAAAGATTGAATAGCAAAATCGCCATGGCTAGTGCCAATGCAAAAGACCTCGATGCCATGCGGGCATCTCTTGGCAAACTTCCTCAAATTGATGATTTGCTCAGGCCATTGCAAAGCAGCTATCTGAATGATTTACGCCAGCAGATCGATTTATTACCCGAGTTAGTCACTTTGCTTGATCAGGCAATTGTTGCTGACCCACCATTTATTTTGCGTGACGGTGGCATTATCAAGGATGGTTTTAATGAAGAACTCGACGACTTAAGAACAATCAGTCGTGATGGTAAGAGCTGGATTGTGGCTCTGGAGCAACAGGAACGTAAAAAAACCGGTATTCCATCCCTGAAAGTCAAATATAATAAAATTTTTGGCTATTTTATAGAAGTGACACATCGTAATTTGGGTCGTGTTCCGGAAGAGTATCACCGAAAACAGACCTTGACCAATGCCGAACGGTTTATCACTCCGCAACTCAAAGAATATGAAGATAAAATTTTAGGTGCTGAAGAACGTATAGTGGAGCTGGAATACAATTTATTTCAGCAGGTAAGATTGAAGGTTTCTGCTGAGGGGCGCAGGATTCAGCAAAGTGCAGAATCTCTAGCAGTTCTTGATTCCCTGCTTTCTCTGGCCGATCTGGCTCATGAGCGCAACTATGTTTGTCCCCAGATTGATAATTCCGGGGTGATACAGATCGTAGCCGGAAGGCATCCTGTGGTCGAGGGAATGCCTCTTAAGGAAGCCTTTGTCCCTAATGATGTCGGACTTGATACGGATGAAAATCAGCTATTGATTATCACCGGTCCGAATATGGCGGGTAAATCAACCTTTATGCGACAGGTCGCTCTGATTACCCTGATGGCCCAGCTTGGAAGTTTTGTTCCTGCCGAAAAGGCACGAATAGGTGTTGTTGACCGGATCTTTACTCGTGTTGGTGCAAGTGATAATCTGGCTAAGGGCGAATCAACGTTCATGGTAGAAATGAACGAAACTGCTAATATTTTGCGTCATGCAACTCAGAATAGTTTGATAATTTTGGATGAAATCGGGCGTGGCACCTCTACCTTTGATGGAGTTAGTATCGCATGGGCTGTTGCGGAGTATCTGCATGATAATAGTGCTGTTGCAGCCAAAACCTTGTTTGCAACCCACTATCATGAATTAACTGACTTACCCCTTACTCGAAAGCGGATAAAAAACTATAACGTTGCGGTGAAAGAATGGAACGATCAAATTATTTTTCTGAGAAAAATAATTGCTGGAAGTGCCAGTCGTTCTTATGGAATTCAAGTTGGTCGCTTGGCGGGGTTGCCTGATACTGTTATCGCTCGCGCCAAAGAAATTTTGCGTAATCTCGAAGCTGGTGAGTTTGTTCGGTCAGGTGAACCGCGACTGGGTGAGAGTAAAAATAAGCTAAACGTACAACCTGCAGCGCAACTTTCATTATTTCATGCTGAACCTGAAGACAGAATCCGTGCGCGATTGGAATCTATTGATGTGAGATGTACGACTCCGATTGAAGCTTTAACCCTGCTGGATGAACTGAAGAAGATGCTCTAAACGATGAGACTAAAAAAAATCCTCTTTTTTGTTGTGCTTTTGCTCAGTCTGACAACCTTTCCCCAAAGTGTTGTAGCAGAAAATTATTCTGTCCTGCGTCATGATTATCAACAATTGATCAAGTCTTCGCAGTTACAACGACAGCGTAATAATTGGGACAAAATAATTGTCCGTTTTGATCGCTTCATTGCCCAACAGCCACACGATGAAAACATTGAGAAAGCACTGTTTCTACGAGCTAGGACCTGGGATGGTCTTTCCAAAGCATCCGGAAGTGGTCGCGATGCGAGAAAGGCTCTCGATTATTATACAGATATGGCTGAGCAGTTTCCGCAAAGTCGCCTTGCTGATGATGCTTTGTTTTTTGCTGCTCTGATTGCAGAAGACCATCTTAAAGATCAATCTGCAGCTTATAATTTTTATTATCGGCTGGTTACGCAACTCCCTGATGGGGACATGGCAGATGAAGCACGAAAAAAAATGCTGCTTTTGCCAGCTCCGGCTGTCAAAAAACAACCGGTGGTCACAGATCACAATCAACATAATTATCGGTCTGTTGGGGACTCGCCACGATTGGAAAAAATTCGCTACTGGAGCGGCCCAGAATATACCCGGGTGGTTCTTGATCTTTCAGCACCAGTTGTTGCTAAGCCAAACTACTTAAAAGGTGAAAATCCGCGCCTATATTTTGATCTGCTCTATACCAAGCTAGCAAATGGTTTGCCGTCAACAGTTTCGATTGGAAATGGTTTGGTGAGGCAGGTCAGAGCTAGTCAGTTTGATGGTCAGCGCACTCGAGTTGTCCTGGATTTGAATCGGGTTGCTGAATATAAACTAGCGACTCTTGAAAACCCACATCGTCTGGTTATTGATATAAAAGGGCGGCCGCTGATGGTTGGATTGAGTGCACAACAGCCCAAGGAACAAGATATTGCGGTTGCTGCCGATGATTCAATAGCCTCAATTCTCAACAGCTCTTCTGATCGACAGATAGTTCTTCATGTTCCCCAGAAAAATCATGATGAGGGAATTCATTTGATTGTTGTCGATGCCGGGCATGGCGGGAAAGACCCAGGGGCTATCGGGCCGCATAAGACTTATGAAAAAGATGTGGTGCTTAAGATGGCCAAGGCCCTCGCCAAGGCCTTACGACAACAATTGGGAGTGAAAGTGCTTCTGACCCGTTCTGATGATCGTTATCTTAAATTGCGGGAGAGAACCGAATACGCAAATCAGGTAGGGGCAGATCTGTTTATTTCTTTACATGCCAATGCAACCTCCAACGGCAAAGCTTACGGAGTGGAAACCTATTTTTTAAATCTGTCAAAAAACAATCAAGCTGCTGAAGTTGCTGCCCGAGAAAATGGAACAACCCTGCAGGAAGTCGGTAATCTGGAAGCAATCCTTTTTGATCTGATGGCAAACGCAAAGATTAATGAATCTAGCCGTTTAGCGGCCGAAGTTCAACAATCATTAGTTGCTGGCTTGCGCCCTCATTATAGCCGCATCAAAGACCATGGAGTCAAACAAGGCCCGTTTCATGTTCTCCTTGGTGCAACAATGCCTTCTGTGCTGGTCGAGGCCGGTTTTATCAGTAACACCCGTGAAGAGAAGAGGTTGGCTTCTGCGGACTATCAAAAAAGGGTTGCTGCTGCAATCGTTAATGGGGTCAAAAATTATTCGGCCTCTATAAATCAAGTTGCCAAACGATGAGTAATCGTAGTGCTGAATCGGTTCCGGATGTTTTTCCTGCTCATCTTCTCGCTGAAGCTGTTGATTATGATGCTTGCCGAGAGGCTCTTTTACAAGCTGCGCGTAGTTTTCTAGACTCCCATCTGCAAAGAATCCACCACCTCAATGATCAAGGTGTCTCTGGTCGTGAAATAGTCGAGGAATTAACGACTGTTTTTGATCAACTCAATGACAGTATTTACCGGGCCGTTTCTGCAGATTTAAGCGAGGATGTTCTTGCCGGTTGTGCGTTGATTGCTCTTGGTGGCTATGGCCGTGCCGAAATGAATCCTCGTTCTGATCTTGATTTGATGTTTTTCTATACACCAAGTGGTAAAGATGCTGCGCGGGTTATTTCCGACAGAATGCTTTACCTGCTTTGGGATTTACGCTTGGATGTTGGTTACAGCGTCCGTTCTAGTGATGAATGTCTTGAAGAATCGCAGGATAGTACTGTCCGGTCTGCGTTGCTGGATGCTCGATTGATCTCAGGAAATCCGGAACTGTTTGAGTCGTTCTATAGGACTGTTGGAGTTTTGATGCTGACCCGAGATACGCAGGGATTCATCAAACTCAAGCTTAATGAGCGCGCGGAGAGGAAAAAAAAATATGGATCCTCGGTGTATTTGCTTGAGCCAAACTTGAAAGAGGGAGAAGGGGGCCTCAGAGAGTTACAGGAAGCCTTATGGATTGCTCGGGTGAAGTTCAAATCAAGTGGAATGAAGGAGTTACTCAGAAAGGGGGTAATTAATGAACAGGATTTTCAGGAATATGATCAGGCGCTTGATTATCTCTGGAAGATACGTAATTTTCTCCATTTTACCGGGCAGCGTAAGAGTGATCAGCTAACCTTTGATTTGCAACAACAGCTTGCCGTCGCTTTTGGTTATAAAGAAAACCGTCGAACTTCTGCTGTAGAACAATTTATGCAAGGTTATTATGCCCATGCGTTCCAGGTGGAACACCTGTCGACAAAATTAATTCTTAACGCTACTCAGTCGCTTTCCCCCCCAAAAAAAGGTGGGTTTAAGTTTCTAGAAAAAAGAAACTTGGAAGATGGTTTTTATATCATTCGTGGGGAGCTACGTGCAAAAGTTGATCAACAGTTACTGAAGGATCCGGTTCTGATGATGGTTGCTTTCGAATTGGCGCAGAAGCATGAGGTCCAACTGTGCCTGGAACTTAAACAACTGATTCGAGATAACGTACAGCTGATTAACGATAAAATCCGTCGCTCCAGTCGTATCAATACTTCATTTATGAATATTTTACGTCATCCAAAGGGAGTCAGTAATATTTTACGGAAGATGCACCATCTGCAATTTCTGAGTGCCTTTATCCCCGAATTCAAAAAGATCTACTGTCGGGTTCAGTTTGATTTATACCACATTTATACTGTTGATATTCACACCCTTTTTGCGATTGAGGAAATGGAAAATCTATGGGCCAGGAAATACGAGAAAGTACATCCTTTACTGACAGAAGTTGCGAATAATATTGAAAAGCGTGAGTTGCTGTTGCTGGCTATTTTGTTTCATGATATCGGCAAAGGGAGTGGTAAGGACCACAGCGTCCGTGGCGCTGAAATGGTTCCAACGATAGCCCGGCGATTGCGTTTAAATCGCGAAGATAGTCAACGACTTCAGTTTTTGGTGTTACACCATTTACAAATGGCACATATTTCCCAACGACGCGATTTACAAGATTTTAAAATGATTGCTCAATTTTCAGAATTGATGGGAATGAGTGAAACTTTGCGAATGCTTTATCTCCTCACTTTTGCTGATATAAAAGCGGTTGGCCCTGATGTCTGGACTGAGTGGAAGGGGAGTTTACTGCGTGAACTCTATGAAAAAGCTTATGATGCTTTAGAAAAGAATGAATTTTATCAGGAGCAACGTTCGGATAAAGCACGCAACAGAAAACGTAACATCCGTCGTGCTCTCCTGGGTGATTTCTCTGACAGTCAAATTAATAAAGTCATTAATAGTCTTCATACCCGCTACTTGATGAGCTATCGATCTCGAGAAATTGTTCCGCATTTACGATTGGCATTAAGCCGCGGGAAGAAAACTCTGATGATGCAGATCGAGCATAAACGTGAGGCTGAGTATACTGAAGTTACATTGGCAACGATCGACAGCCCTGGACTTTATTCTCAAATTGCCGGGGTTATGGCAGCTCACTCCATCAATATTCTTGGCGCTCAAATTCATACCCGAAAAACTGGTGCAGTTCTTGATATTCTCCAAGTGGATAGCCCTGTTGGAGGTATTGTTGATAAGCCACGAAAATGGCAACGGGTTGAAGCTGATCTGAGTGAGGTCCTAGAGGGGCGAGTTTTTGTTGAGGATTTATTTGATAAACGTCAGGAACCGGATTATCTTAAATTTTCTACTCAACGTCCGCAAAGACCCAATATGGTTGAGATCGATAACGATGTCTCAGATCGTTACACCGTTATCGATATTTTTGCTAATGATAAAGTTGGCTTGCTTTACGAGATCACCCGCACATTAAATGAACTGGGTCTTTATATTGCTGTGTCTAAAATCTCGACCAAGGTTGATCAGGCCGCTGATGTTTTTTACGTCAGTGATATTTTTGGCCAGAAAATTACTGATTTGGTGAAGTTGGATGAAATACGCACGGTGATGCTGGATCGGTTGCTCTAATTTAGGTTTGTATGAACCATTATCTTGATTATTATTTCAATTTTTTATCTGTAGAAAAGGGGCTGTCAGATAATACGCTTGAAGCTTATGGCCGAGATCTTGCTTCCTATTCAAGCTACCTGCAGGAGCGTGAAAAAATAGATAACCCTGCTGATATCAGTCAGTTATTGATTCTTAATTACTTAATATTTTTAAAAAATAAAGGGCTATCTCCACGGAGTAGGGCGCGGGTGTTGAGCACCTTACGCAGTTTTCACCGTTTTTTATTACGGGAAAATTATGTAAAGCATGACCCCTCAGCTTTGATTGAAGCGCCTCGCTCTTTATCGGCCTTACCAAAGTTATTATCACAGCAGGATGTTGAACGTTTATTGCTAGCACCAACAGGTGATAGCCCTATAGCTCATAGAGACAGAGCGATGCTTGAAGTTCTTTATGCTACCGGAATGCGGGTCTCTGAACTGGTTGGATTGCGACTAGGAGATTTAAAGCTTGATATCGGCTGTCTCAACGCTTTTGGTAAAGGGTCAAAACAGAGACTTATCCCTCTTGGTGAAGTCGCCCTTGAAATTCTGCATGAATACCTGCAGAATAGTCGTTTGAAGTTATTGAAGAATTTAACCAGTGAGGAGGTTTTCCTTAATGCTCGTGGGAGCAAACTCAGTCGGCAGGGGTTCTGGAAAAATTTGCAGGCCTACGCAATAAAGGCTGAAATCAAGCAGAAGGTTTTTCCACACATGCTGCGCCATTCATTCGCAACCCATTTACTTGAAAATGGTGCTGATCTGCGTTCAGTACAGACGATGTTGGGGCATGCAGATATTTCGACAACTCAAATATATACACACGTTATCCAGGAACGTTTGCAGAAAATTCACCAGCAATACCATCCGCGTGGATAGCAAAAAACAAAGGTAGAGGTTAATGAAATATATTATATTACTTGGTGATGGCATGTCTGATGAACCCATTGCCGAGTTAGGTGGTAAAACGCCTCTGGAAGCAGCTAAAACACCAAATATGGATCGTCTCAGCCAAACTGGAATAATCGGTTTAGCAGCAACGGTGCCGGAAGGATATCCACCGGGAAGTGATGTTGCCAACCTTTCTGTTTTTGGTTATGACCCTGCTGATTGCTATTCAGGCCGCTCGCCCTTGGAAGCTGCCAGTATGGGGGTTGAACTTGGACCCAGTGATGTTGCCTTTCGATTGAATTTAGTCTGGTTGGAGGCTCATTACGGTAAGCTCTACATGGGAGATTTTTCTGCTGGACACATCTCTACCGATGAGTCGAGAGCCCTGATAGATACCCTGCAGACAGAACTGGGTGACGATGAGTTTACTTTTTATCCAGGAGTTTCTTATCGTCATCTGATGGTTTGGAAGAATGGTAAGCATGAGCTGACTTTTACCCCTCCTCACGATATTTCCACTTACAGTATTGAGGGGCACTTACCACAAGGTGAGGGTGCTAATATTTTACATGACCTGACCAATTCTGCCCAAATGTTGTTGAACGACCATCCAATTAATAATCAGCGGGTAGCTGAAAACAAACTTCCTGCTAACTCTATCTGGTTCTGGGGGCATGGTCGAAAACCTGTGATGGAGACCTATCAGCAACGTTATGGTTTGACCGGATCGGTCATCTCTGCCGTTGATCTTATCCGGGGGATAGGTGTCAATGCGGGGTTGGACATTATTGAAGTGCCTGGGGCAACCGGATATCTCGATACAAACTATCGTGGCAAAGCAGAGTATGCCGTTCAGGCACTGAAAGAAGCTGATTTTGTTTATGTCCACGTTGAGGCGCCCGATGAAGCCGGTCATGGTGGATTATTGAAGGAAAAGATTGAAGCGATAGAAAGCTTTGATCGTGATGTTGTGGGTACGATAATTGAGAGTATCCCAGAAATTGGCGATTGTCGTATTCTGATTACTCCTGATCATCCGACCCCTGTAGAAAAAAGAACCCATACTTCTGATCCGGTCCCTTATATTTTGTTTGATTCTCGACAGAACATCGATTCCTCGGCAAAAGCATATTCCGAAGCTGAAGCAAAACGCTGTGGCAACATTGTCCCTGGTCATAAACTTCTTTCGATGTTAATGGATTACCGTGAATCAAATTGAGGCTGCAGAGCCAGAAGGACCGTCAGTATTGCAACTTGCTGTTGTTTTGGTCGAACCACAGGGTGCCCTGAATATTGGTTCGGTTAGCCGAGCAATGTTGAATTTTGGTTTTACCGATTTGCGCTTGGTTAATCCACAAGTTGATCATCTGTCACAGGATGCTCGATTGATGGCGGTTAAGGCCGCAACTGTCTTGGAAAATGCACACGTTTTCGCGAGTTTGGAAGATGCACTGGCTGGTTGTGTGTTGAGTTTTGGGACAACTCGTCGCTTTGGACGTTACCGTGAAGGGTTGTTGCATCCAGAATTAGCAGCAAATCGTTTACTCCCCATTGCACAGGAGGACTCTGTCGCTCTAGTTTTTGGTCGTGAAGACAGGGGATTATTTACCTCAGAATTAGATCTTTGCCAGCACTTCATCACGATCCCGACAGATGAAAATTTGCCATCGATGAATTTGGCTCAAGCCGTTTCTCTTTGCCTCTATGAAGTCAGTAAGGCGAAAGGTCGATCAAAGGGCCGGACGGATGGTCAAAAAAAGCTTGCTAGCAATAAAAATTTGGAATCTATGTATCAACATATGCGCCAATCTTTGCTTGATATTGGCTATCTCGACCCCAAAAACCCAGACCATATTTTACGTAGTTTTCGCCGGATTTTAAGCCGTTCCGGTCTTAATGATCGTGAAGTCAGGATTTTGCGAGGGTTATTCAATCAGATTGATCTTTATTCTGGGCACAAGTTTTCACGAAAGTCTTTGAAAGAGAATGAAGGATAAACTATATAAAATAACTGAGTTGGATCATGGTGTGGTTGTTAAATTTTACACTCTAGGTAATCGTTATTTTGGCGATTTTCACCGGGTTAGAATTAAAGCGGTGGCCACGATACCAATTATTGTTGATTCGTTGCCGGCGGAGTTGTGCCCGACTGATGACAGTTTGCCTGATTTTATCAATTATGAAAAAATGTTAGAGCGGATGGGTGTAGCAACCTGTCATCTTGAGACAGTTACTGATTCTCTCATTGATGATTTTCTGCGAACTGTAGGCGGTTATCTTGAAAAGAAAAACTTTGCCGAATGCTTACTGCGAAAAAACACAGTAGCTAAGTCAAATCAAAACTACTACGGCTTGTAATAATTAAAATTCCACTTGCTTTTACCATTTTGAAATGCTAAATAAGACCGGATTTATGTTGTACTTTTAGAAAGTGAGCTCCGGCTCGCTTTTTTTATTATCTAAAGGACTTATCAGTGGCACAACTTACGGATCAAATTGAAAAGTTGGTTCAGCCGATCCTGGACGACAATGGTTATGAGTTGGTTGATCTGGAATATCAGCGTGAGCAACGCGGATGGGTTCTAAGGTTTTTTTTGGATAAAGATGGTGGTATTAATCTTGATGACTGTGCGGCAGCCAGTCGTGAAATCAGCTCTCTTATTGATGTCGAGAATATAATTTCTACTGCTTATAACCTTGAAGTTTCATCACCGGGGATTGAGCGGCCACTGAAAAAGGCGAATGATTTTGAACGCTTTTCCGGGAAACTGGCAAAAATCAAAACAATGGATGCAATTGATCCTGATTCGTCTGGGAAAAATAGAAAAACATTTATTGGTATCTTGTCCGGTTTTGAAGAAGATAATGTGTTATTGATGTTGAAAAAAAATCCTGCTGTCGTGCGTATTCCTTTGCAGCAGATAGATAGAGCAAATTTGCAATTTGAGTTTTGAACCGTCTGATATTGGTTCAATGGATTATCATTCTGGTTGACACGGTTTGTCAGCCAAAACATTTATAAGGGGTATGTAGGATGGTGGGTAATCTCAATCACATCATCGATCAGGTGGTTAAAGATAAAGGGATCGATCGTGACGTGCTGGTAGACGCACTCGAATCTGCGGTCCTGTCTGCAGCCAATAAGAAATTCAGAAATACTCGTGATCTTGAAGCTCACTTCAATGAAGAGATCGGTGAAGTTGAGGTTTTTGAATTTGTTACTGTTGTTGAAGAAGTTGTGGATTCATATAAAGAAATGGATCTCAACGAAGCACAAGAAATTGATCCTGATGTCGAAGTTGATGACTCCTTAGGGATGATGCTTGAGGCTGGCAGTTTTAGCCGTATCGCAGCGCAAACAGCTAAACAGGTGATTATTCAGAAAGTACGTGAAGCTGAACGCGAAGGTGTTTATAACGAGTTCAAGGATCGAGTGGGTGAAGTCGTTAATGGAATTGTACGGCGTTACGAACGTGGTGATTTGATTGTCGATCTGGGGCGCGCTGAGGCACTTTTGCCAAATCGGGAACAGGCTCCGCGTGAAAATTATCGTCAGTCTGATCGTGTCAGGGCTTATATTTCTGAAGTTAAAATGTCGGCCAAGGGACCACAGATTATTCTTTCACGGACCCATCCAGGCTTGTTGATTTCCTTGTTTAAATCTGAAGTCCCCGAGCTTGCCGAGGGGATTGTTGAAATAATGGGTGCAGTACGGGAGCCAGGAAGCCGTGCCAAGATTGCGGTTACTTCCCATGATATTGATGTCGATCCGGTTGGTGCCTGTGTCGGTATGCGAGGTTCTCGGGTCCAAAACGTAGTGACTGAGCTACGTGGAGAGCGGATTGATATTATCCCATGGACGCCAGATCCTGCTCGATTTGCTTGTTCTGCTCTTGCTCCTGCTGATGTCTCTAGGGTGTATATCGACGATGATGGACATTCTATGGAAATTATTGTCCCTGATGACCAATTGTCGCTGGCAATTGGAAAAAAAGGGCAAAATGTGCGTCTTGCTGCAAAATTGATTGGTTGGAAAATCGATATCAAGAGCGAAACACGCGCCCAAGAGGAAGAGCAGGAAGAAAGTGCACCTGACGCAGCGGAGGATTCCAAAGCTATTGACGATGTTTCTCCTGACGATCAGCTGCATTCATCCGATTTGGCAGTTGTTGAGGAAAAACAAGAGGATACTGTCGAAGAGACGGCACCCGACAAAACTGAAGATTGATCTATTTGTATCATTATGGCTGTTGTTAATAAAAATCCGCAGCGAACCTGTGTTGCTTGTCGTCAGACGAAAGATAAAAAACAACTTGTTCGTTATGTTGTTGCACCTGACGGTATGCTTCTAGTTGATTATCGTCAGCGTCTTCCAGGTCGTGGTGCTTATACTTGCGTTTCTAGCGAATGTTTGCATGATGCGGTCAAAAAAAATGCTTTTCAGCGTTGTTTCAAGGGGCAGACTTGTTCAGTTGATTCAACGGCATTAGTTCAGCAACTGACTATGGCTGTGGAGCAAAAAATATTAAATTTAATTGGGATGTCCCGCAAGTCAGGGCAATTTATTGCCGGTACGAATGCTGTTGTTGAGGCACTGAAAAAGGGATCTTCTTTGGCTTTGATTATAATTGCTAAAGATATTTCTGCCTCCCTTGGGAGGAAAATTGAGACACTGGCGCTAAAAGGGCATATTTATACCGCTCGATTATATGATAAACAGATGATTGGGCAAATGCTTGGCAAAGAGGAACGAAGTGTTATGGCGGTTCATGTTGGTTTGTTAGCTGACTCGCTATTGAACGAATTGCACAAGTACAGGCAACTGGTAAGGGAGAATTGATGGGCAAGGTAAGAGTATACGAACTCGCAAAGAACATGGGCCTCGAAAATAAAGAATTGCTGGCTAAGCTTGATGAAGCCGGAATCGATGTAGCGTCCCATTCAAGTTCTCTGGCTGAGGAAGATTTGCAGAAGTTTGAAGATTTCATCAATCCACCGAAGCAAAAGATTGAGGAAGCTCGGATAAAGCCTGGGATTATAAGGCGTCGGCGTAAGATTGTACGTGAGCCTGTAGAAAAAAAACTCGATGTTGTTGCCCCTGCGGTAGCCCCTGAAACCCCGATTGTGGAGAAAGAGGTGCCAGAGGTCTTAGCTGAAGCAACTGAGGAATTATTGGTTGAAGAAAAATCTTCGACAGTCCCAGATGTCGTTGTTGAGTCACAGGATGAATTACCCGTAGATATTGCAACTTCTGAGGCTGAACTAGACTCGCAAATTACTGCAGTTGATAAGCAGACTGAAGAAAAAAAGGCTCCATCGCAAGATGCTGCCACTCCGTCGGATTCAGAACCGGTAGTTGTTGCTAAAAAGGTTAAGCCGCCAGTTGTTGAAAAAGTTACTGGTAATCATGCCAAGATACTTGGTCGGGTTGAATTACCAAAACCTTCTCCTGCTGGTCAGCGTAAGCCTCGGGCAGGTGAGCGTCCGGCACGTCAGGATCGACGACCTGCTCGACCTGGTGAGCGACCCGCCACCCGGCCTGCTACTCGACCTGGTGAGCGGCCCGCTACCCGGCCTGCTACTCGACCCGATTCTGCTCCAAGCAGAGGGAAGAAGCGAATTGATCCTGCTCCGTTAGCTCCACTGGATCAGCCTCTTCCTGAAAAAGAAGGCCGGAATAAAAAACGTAATAAAAGCCGTCGGGGTGAGAATACTGATACTCAGGATGGTCGCGTCTCACGTCGCGGACGGCGGGTAGAAGTCTTTGAGCCAGGTCGTGCCGGTCAGAAGAAAAAACGTGGCGGTAAAAATTCAAAACAGAGTAAACAGACCGAGGTTACTGTCAGTAAGGCAATCAAAAGGGTTGTCCGAATCAGTGATTCGATCACTGTTGGTGAATTGGCCAAAAGAATGGGTGTCAAAGCAAATGCTCTTATTGCTGAGTTAATGCGCCAGGGGTCAATGGTGACAATCAACCATCCTCTTGATTATGAATCTGCGGCGATTTTAGCTACTGAATTTAATCATGAGGTCGAAAATGTTGCATTTGATGAAGAAACAATTCTGGAGGTTATGCCACCTAAAGAGGCAGAAGATAAGACTGAAGACCTTGAGGTTCGACCACCAGTTGTTACCATTATGGGGCACGTTGACCATGGTAAAACCAGTTTACTTGATGCTATTCGCGAAGCCAACGTAACAGACGGTGAAGCTGGAGGAATTACCCAGCATATAGGCGCCTATGATGTGGACCTTGATGGCAAGAAGGTTACGTTCCTGGATACTCCCGGTCACGAAGCATTTACAGCAATGCGTGCACGTGGTGCTGGGGTCACGGATATCGTTATTCTTGTTGTTGCCGCTGATGATGGAGTGATGCCGCAAACTAAAGAGGCGATTAATCACTCTAAAGCTGCAGGTGTTCCACTTATTATTGCTGTTAATAAGATTGATAAACCCGATGCAAATCCTGAACGGGTCAAACAGGAATTGACAGAGTATGAACTTGTCCCTGAAGAATGGGGTGGTGATACAATTTTTGTTGAAGTTTCAGCGAAGAAAAAGACTAATCTTGATACGTTGCTGGAAATGGTACTGTTGCAGGCTGAGGTTCTTGAACTTAAGGCTAACCCGAATAAACGTGCCAAAGGATCGATTGTTGAAGCCCGTCTTGATAAAGGTCGTGGCCCAATAGCAACAGTTCTGGTTCAGGATGGCACCTTGAAAGTGGGTGATGCTATCGTTGCCGGACTCCACTTTGGGCGAGTTCGTTCTATGAGCTCAGCTATCGGTGCTCAGGTTAAAGAAGCAGGCCCATCATTTCCGGTTGAAGTGACTGGATTGGGTGGGGTGCCCAATGCCGGAGATGTATTTCATTCAGTTGAAAATGAAAAAGCGGCCAAAGATGTTTCCCAACATCGCCAATCAAAGCAGCGTGAAATTGATCTCTCTAAGAGCAGTAAAGTTTCACTTGATCAACTGTTTGCCAAGATGCAAGAAGGTGTTGTCGAGGAGCTTTCTGTCATTGTTAAGGCTGATGTGCAAGGTTCTGTGGAAGCGGTACGTGATGCTTTGGAGAAACTATCGACAGATGCTTGCAAACTAAATGTTCTTCATACTGGCGTTGGTGGAATTTCGGAAAGCGACATCACTCTGGCAACGGCATCAAATGCTATTGTGCTCGGATTCAATGTTCGTCCTGAGACGAAAGCGAAAACCCTGGCGGAAGTCGAAAAGGTGGATATCCGTCTATATGCTGTTATCTATGATGCGGTCAATGATATCCGTGATGCTATGGAAGGTTTGCTGGCTCCGACACTTAAAGAGAAAGATCTGGGTCGAGTTGAGGTGCGTGATACTTTCCATGTTTCGCGGATTGGTACTATTGCGGGCTGCTATGTCGTGGACGGTAAAATCGTACGTAATGCTCAAACTCGATTAGTTCGTGATAATGTCGTTGTTTGGCAAGGCAAGTTGAGTTCGTTGAAACGTTTTAAGGATGATGTTAAAGAGGTTGGTAATGGTTATGAGTGTGGTATCGGCCTGGAAAAATACAATGATATAAAGATTGGTGATATCATAGAAGTTTTTGAGATAGAAGAAGTTAAAACTTCTCTTTAATTAGAGGTATTGGTAGACCAAAATGGTTGTTGGAGTCATCCGCATTGATTTGCGCTTGTTCGATACCCATTCTCTGAAAGATAAGCGCTCTCAGGTTAGCCGACTATTAAACCGGTTACGCAATCGGTTTCCTGTTTCAGTAGCAGAAGTTGGTTGTCTTGATCTTTTGCAGAGAACCATTCTTGGTGCGAGCATGACAGCGGGAACCGAAACAATTATCCAGTCAGTTTTTACAAAACTGGAGGATGAATTATATTCTTCTGGCATGGTTGAAATTATTAATTTGGATATTGAGTATTTATATTATGGAGATGATATCCGTTGAGTAGTTATCGTCCTGAACGTGTTGGTGAGCAGATTCTCAAAGAAACAACCCGTTTATTATTGTACAGTATTAAAGATCCACGTTTGACGTCAGTGACTCTTACTGGAGTTCAAATGTCTCGTGATATCAGCTCTGCAAAAATCTACTTTACTGCCAGTGGTGATTCTGCTGAGCGTAAAAATATTGATAAAGGGTTAAAAAGTGCTGCTCCCTATATTCGGAGAGAACTTGGGAAAATAATGCAACTGCGCTTTGTCCCTAATATTTATTTTAGATTTGACGAGTCTATTGCCTATGGGCAAAAAATTGATGCTTTGCTGCACCAGGTGCAGGAAGATTTAAATGATCATTCAACAGATAATTGATGAAATAAATAGGAATCAGACTTTTCTGGTCGTTGCTCATGAAAATCCAGATGGTGATGCTATTGGATCAACTCTTGGGTTAGCACTGGCTCTGCGTGATATGGGTAAAGACGTTGTTGCCTATAACGTTGACGGTATCCCTGCGGTTATGCAGTTTTTACCTGATTCAGATTTTTTGCTTAATTCTCTTCCCGATGATGCAAAATTTGATATCGCTTTTGTTCTTGATGCTGGTGATGTTAAGAGAACAGCGCTACCAGTTAAAAATCTGTGCCGTACGATGATCAATATTGACCATCATCCCTTCTCAACTTTTGGTGATCTTTGTTATCTTGATACGACTGCTTGTGCCACGGCTATCTTGGTTTATCGTTTGCTGATCGCTTACCAGTATCAACCCAGTTTAGCTGTTGCCAAGGCGCTCTATCTCGGTATTTTGTCTGATACTGGTTCATTCCGCTATTCCAGTGCAAATCAAGAATCTTTTGTAGTCGCTGGGGAACTGGTCGAATTGGGAGTTGATCCTTGGGAGGTTTCTAGTAATCTTTACGAAAGTCATGCTCCGGAACGGATGTTATTACTTGGTCTGGTCCTACCGACCTTGCAGATTTCATCCTGTGGACGCTATGCATCCGTTGTTATGACTTTAGATACCCTTAAACAGTCAGGAGCTTCTGAGGAACATTCTGATGGCTTGGTTAATTACCCACGAGCCATCCGCGGTGTTGAAGTTGCCCTGTTTTTTAATCAAGTATCTGAAAATCTCTATAAAATCAGTTTTCGTTCTCGAGGGACAATTGATGTCGGCACTTTAGCCCATAAACTGGGTGGTGGCGGCCACCATAATGCAGCTGGTGCTAAAATTAGTGGGACTCTTGAGGAAGTAAAGATGACGGTTTTTCCGCTACTAGATAAATTGCTCAGCTAATACTCGTGCACGGACTTCTCCTTATCGATAAATCTGCCGGAATGACTTCTCATGATGTCGTTCGGAAGATACGACGTATTTATCAAACTCGTAAAGTTGGACATGCAGGGACTCTTGACCCTCTTGCGACCGGTGTACTGCCCGTTGCAATTGGGGATGGGACAAAAATTCTCCAATTTCTTCTTGCTGAGAACAAATCCTACCGTGCGACATTTAAATTAGGAATAACCACGGATACCCTTGACGCTGATGGGCAAGTTCTGCTAAATCGCTTGGTTCCTGATTTCACGTCTACTGATCTGGAAAAAATTTGCGCAAAATTTCGTGGTGATATTGAGCAGTTACCACCGATGTTCTCTGCACTGAAAAAAGATGGTGTCCCTCTTTATAAACTGGCGCGACAGGGGAAAACGGTTGAACGTGAACTGCGACAGGTGACAATCAGTCGTTTGCAAATCATCAGTTTCGATGCTCAGACCGTAACGATTGAAGTCGATTGTTCTAAGGGAACCTACATTCGCACCCTGATCAGTGATATTGGTGAACAGTTGGGTTGCGGTGCGCATTTGACCGTATTGCGTCGCCTGCGCAGTGGTGATTTTACCATCAATGAATGTCAAACATTGAATGATTTGCAGCAGTTGAAAGAGCCTTCATCAGCCTTACTTTCTCTCGATGGAGCTTTACGTAATTGTCCAGCGGTACAATTAGATGAGTCAGCAGCTGAAGCTTTGAAATTTGGAATTCCACCGCAGTTGCATCAAGTTCAAATTCCCGGAGAGGTTGTTGACAGCGATTTGCTGCGTTTGCAGGTTGACCATAAGTTGGCGGCAATAGCACGTTATGCCCCACTTCGCAGTAAAGAAAAACGTAGTGATTTTGAGCTAATCCGGGTCTTTATAAGTCACTAAAACTAGATGCTCTTTGAGCAAAAAATGCACCGCTTAAGCTATCAAAAAAGAAGTTTAATCTTTACAGGTGAACTTGAACTGTGGTAGATATCGCAGCTCTGTAGACATTACTTAAAATAGCCACGCCACTGGCTTTATTGAACTTGAAAAGGAGAACTATCGTGTTCGGCACAGACCGCAAACAGGAAATTATTAATGAGTATAAGCGTCATGAGGGTGATACTGGTTCACCTGAAGTGCAGGTCGCACTTCTAACCGAACGGATCACTTATTTGACAGAGCATTTTAAAACCCACAAGAAAGATCACCACTCGCGACGAGGTTTGTTGAAGATGGTCGGTCAACGACGTCGATTGCTTGATTATTTAATCAAACAGGACATCGGGCGCTATAAGATAATAATTAAAGCTCTCGGTCTCCGACGTTAAAAAGGGCAGCATGTCTTAGCGGGCATGCTGCTTTTGTATTTTTATTACTTGGCTGTGGAGGCTGTCCGGAGAGAATCTCTGACCATTCATGCAGAGTTTGTCTCAGGCCATCCTCCTATAGCTTTCATACACAGGTTCCATATGGATGGAGCCAACATAAAGGAGAACTACATGGCCTATAATAAGGTTGAAGTTGAATTCAATGGTCAACCCTTGACTATTGAAACAGGTAAAGTGGCTCGTCAGGCTGACGGGGCTGTAATTCTAACTTACGGTGAAACTAAGGTGCTTTGTACCGTCGTTTCAGCTAAAAAAATGCGTGCTGGTCAGGATTTCTTTCCTTTGACCGTCAATTATGCTGAAAAATTTTATTCAGCAGGTAAAATACCCGGTTCTTTCTTCCGGCGTGAGCGTGGCACCACAGAACGTGAAACTCTGATCTGTCGCCTTATCGATCGTCCCATGCGCCCACTGTTTCCAAAAGGCTATATGTTTGAAACTCAGATCATGCCATCGGTTATTTCTGCCGATCTGGTCAATGATCCTGACACGCTGGCTATGGTTGCTGCTTCAGCATCTGTGGCAGTATCGGGCATCCCCTTTGAAGGTCCAATTGCAGCAGTTCGGGTTGGTCGTGTGGAAGGACAGCTCATCGCAAACCCGACCAATGAACAGATCGCAGAGAGTGATCTTGAAATTATCGTGTCTGGTTCCAAAGATGCGGTGATGATGGTTGAGGGTGAGTCTGAGTTTTTCAGTGAGACTGAAATGCTTGAGGCTATTTTCTTTGGTCATACTGCCCTGCAACCGTTGATTGCAGTACAGGAAGAGCTGGCTAAGCTGGTCGGCAAAGAAATGCGAATTTTTGAAGTTCCTGCCGCTGATGAGGTGTTGGTTGCTAAAGTGACCGAACTGGCTGAAGCAAAAGTTGCTGTTGCCGCAAAAATACAGACCAAACAAGAGCGCTATGCTGCTCTTGGCGATATCCGCACCGAAGTCAAAGAGCAATTGGCAGATGAGTACGAAGGGCGTGAGGATGAAATTTCAGCCGCTCTTGGTGGCCTCGAAAAGAGAGTTATCCGTCTCATGGTCACGAAAGATCGAATCCGGATTGATGGTCGAGATATGACTACTATCCGCCCTATCAGTTGTGAAGTGGGAGTTCTGCCTCGCGCTCACGGTAGTGCCTTGTTTACTCGTGGTGAAACTCAGGCTCTGGTTGCTGCAACTCTCGGTACCAAGGTTGATGAGCAGCGCATGGACAATGTTCAGGGGATGGATTTTAAAAAATTCATGCTCCATTACAATTTCCCTCCATTTTGTGTTGGTGAAACCAGTATGCGTCTTTTTCCAGGTCGTCGGGAAATTGGTCACGGGATGCTGGCAGAACGTAGTGCCGCTCAGATTCTACCGAAACATGAAGATTTCCCTTACACCATTCGGGTCGTCTCTGATGTACTTGAGTCAAACGGCTCATCATCAATGGCATCGGTCTGTGGTGCTTCTCTATCGCTGATGGATGCTGGTGTTCCAGTGTCTGAAGCTATTTCAGGAATCGCCATGGGTTTGATTAAAGAAGGTGACGATGTTGCTGTTCTGTCCGATATCCTTGGTGATGAAGATCACCTTGGCGATATGGACTTTAAAGTGACGGGTTCTGCCAAAGGGATCACTGCTCTGCAGATGGATATTAAAATCAGCGGTGTAACCAAAGAAATCATGCAGCAGGCTCTTGAGCAGGCTCGTGAGGGTCGAATTCATATTCTTGCCGAGATGGCAAAAGCGATTGATGCACCGCGTGCCGAACTTTCTGAGCATGCTCCGCAGATTACCAGCATCAAGGTGAAATCTGATCAGGTTAGAACTGTTATCGGTTCTGGCGGTAAGAATATTCGTGGAATTATTGAGGCAACTGGTTGTGCTATCGATATTGAGGATGATGGTACGATTAAAATCGCTTCTACCGACGGTGCTGCCGCCAAGGAAGCAATCAAGATGATTCGTGATCTGACCCAGTCAGCTGAAGTTGATAAGCTCTATATGGGTAAAGTTAAAAAAATTATGGAGTTCGGTGCTTTTGTTGAAATTTTCCCGGGGACTGATGGTCTGGTTCATGTTTCTGAACTGGCTAAAGAGCGGGTTCGTAATGTTACTGATGTCCTGAATGAGGGTGATGAAGTGTTAGTTAAATGTATCGGAGTTGACCGCCAGGGGAAAATTAAACTTTCCCGTAAGGCAGCCCTTGGTATGGAACTGCCTGAAGAGGGATAGTTTTTCGTTTAATATCTTGAAATAGCTCGATATAATGGCCGATGAAGAGTTGATATTCTTCATCGGCCATTTTTAATGGAGTGCCATCATGCAAAAAACACAGATAGAGATAAAAAAACTTCACCCTGATGCAATATTTCCTGAATATATGACCGAGTTGGCTGCTGGTTTGGATATTTGTGCTCTACTGGAACAATCGCTTTTTCTTGAGCCTGGACAACGTTGTTTAGTGCCGACAGGGTTGGCTTTTGCTATCCCTGCAGGTTATGAAATTCAAGTTCGGCCTCGCTCCGGGTTAGCGATAAAGCATGGTATTGCTTTGGTAAACTCACCCGGAACTATTGATGCCGATTATCGTGGTGAAGTGAGTATCATTCTGATAAACCATGGTTTAGAGAGTTTCACTATTAATTCAGGGGATCGAATCGCACAACTTGTTGTTGCGCCAGTTTCTCAGGCAGATCTGGTTGAGGTTTCTGAACTTTCTGATACAAAACGTGGGGTAGGGGGATTCGGTCATACAGGTGAGACCCATGGATAAAACGGATCCCCAAAATTTACTTGAGTTCCCCTGTCATTATCAGTTCAAGGCCATGGGGATTGCCGGAGACTATTTCAAGGATGCCATTGTTGCTGCTGTTGATAAGCACGTTGCTGTGCCTCAAGATGCAGTCCGCTGCCGTCCTAGTGGCAAAGGGACATATCAGGCTGTTTCTGTGTTGGTGACGTTGTATAATTACGGACAATTGACTGATATTTACGCTGCTATGCGTCAAGTAGTTGGTTTGAAAATGTTGCTTTAATTCTGCTATAAGATTAAAATTACAAAGTAATTATCATCCTTTACAAGGAGTTACACCGTGTATTTATCAATTAATCCAGATAATCCTCAACCGCGCTTAATCAAACAGGTTGTTGAATGTCTGCAGCAAGGTGGGGTGATTATCTATCCAACTGATACAACATATGGAATCGGCTGTGATATTTTTAACCGTAAAAGCATTAAGAGAATTTTTCAAATCAAACAACGTGATCAGCGTAAACCATTCTCTTTTATATGTAATGATCTCGCAGAAATTTCTACATACGCTCAAGTCAGTAACTTTGCGTTCAAGGTGATGAAACGACATCTCCCTGGTGCCTACACCTTTGTTCTTGATGCAACCAAAATTGTTCCGGATTCATTGAGCACTAAGCAAAAAACAGTTGGCGTGCGAATACCGGAAAATGCAATTTGTCAGGCAATTGTTAAAGAACTGGGGCACCCTTTGGTCACGACAAGTGCCAATGCCTCTGGAGAAGACACCCCTCAGGATCCTTGGGATATAGAAGCTAAAATGGGCCAAATGGTAGACTTTGTTATCGACGGTGGGATTTCCATGAATGAAGCCTCAACAATTATAAGCCTGCTGGATGATCAGGTTGAGATCCTTCGTCAGGGGAGTGGGGATACCTCCTGGATTGAATAGGTTTTGCTGGTAAACCATAATCCAACATAATTCATTTGTTTGATCCACGGAGTTTTCCTACGTGTTATCTGGACTTTCAAACCTTACCAAGTTAATCAATCAAGATCCTGATCTAAAACTTCTCCTCTCTTCTATCCAGAAAAACGACGATGATTACTGGTTGGTGGGCGGCTGTCTAAGAAATGCCCTGCTTAATTTGTCCCAAGTCGATATCGATATTGCCTGTTCGGGTGATCCAACCGCATTGATACAAGCATGGGCGGCAGAAGTTTCTGGGCGCTGGTTCTGGCTTGATGCAAAGCGTAAGCAAAGCCGGGTCTTACTGCAGCATGGACTTATTCTTGATTTCGCTCCTCTGCGTGCTCCAACAATTATAGAAGACCTGCAATTACGTGATTTTACCATCAATGCGTTAGCACTTCCTCTGGATGAATTACTTCCCGGTCCCAGGCTTATCGACCCATTAAATGGGATGAATCATCTGCACAAGAAACAACTCCAATCCTGTTCAACCCAAAGTTTTATAGATGATCCACTCCGCATGTTAAAAGGGATTCGGCATGCTGTCACGCTAGATTTTATTCTTTCATCAGGTACACTGAAACAAATTCTTTCATCGGCACATTTGTTAGCAGATATCTCTGGTGAACGCATCAGGGATGAGTTGGGAAAAATTCTATCT
>JAOZLQ010000084.1 GCA_029934755.1 Desulfuromusa sp.
CCGGTTTCAACTGTTGCCGGTTTATTATTTCCAGCAGCAGTATCCCCTTTGACCCATGGATCGGATTGAGTTACGCGCAGATTAACAAAAATTGGCAGACTGATACCGATGGCTCGTTCACCATACATCAGAATTTCTACATCCATATTATCAACCAAAAAGTATTTATCATCACCAAGAGTTTCTTCAGTGAGGATAACCTGCTCGTAGGATTTTTTATCCATAAAGACATGACCATTATCGTCTTGATAGAGATACTGCATATCGCGCTCTTCCAGACTGGCAGGGGCGAAAGATTCACCACTGCGATAAGTACGATCAAACAGAGATCCAGTAATCATGTTGCGAAGTTTACATTTATAGAGTGACTGACCTTTTCCCGGCTTAGTAAAATCATATTGAACAATGACGTGAGGATCACCATCGATCAGTAATTTAAGCCCTTTTTTCAGATCAGAACAACTGTACATATGCAACTCCTTTTAGAGATGATTATTTCAAATTTGCAGGCGGCATTTAACCATAATCCACCTGTGTTTGCCACCGGAAAAGCCAGACTAGCGTCTGGTTAGGTGGATTCCTGCCAGCATGCAGCGGATTGAGCCACCAGCAAGTTCGATTGTCGGGACTGAGAGGGGAACAATTTCAGCTGATTTTTCAATAATTTTTTTCTGCTCGGGAAGTAAACAGGCGACTGCTTTTGTAGACATAGCTAGAATTCTTCGGTTTTCAGCAAAAAGTTCAAATGCATTGCCAGCAAACTCGTCAATTTGATGATTATCAAGTTCAATAACATCCCTTCCTATCCCTTGTAACCTGGCATGAATTTCATTGCGGCGTGCTTTGTCGGTGATGATATTGAAACCCGCCAAAGCAAAATCAGTACCTATGCACATCATCACATTGGTATGATAGATGGGGCGACCTTTGGAATCAGCAGCGTCAAAGGCCATGGGTTCAAAATTGAAATGGGTACAAAATCGTTCCAGGGTGATCGGATCAGCTCGGTTTGATCGAGCGGTATAGGCAACTCTGTCGATATGATCAAGAACCATTGCTCCGGTTCCTTCAAGAAAAAGTCCATCATATTCCAGACACGAATAGTCAATAATATCCTGTACCCGATATTCGGCTTTCAACATTTCCAAAATATCATAGCGGCGTTCCCGTCTGCGACTTGGCGAATACATTGGGTAGACAGCGATGTGGCCTCCAGGATGGGTGGAAAACCAATTATTGGGGAAAACTGAATCTGGAGTCTCCTTTTCACCACGATCCTCAAAAATATGAACTCTTACCCCTTTTTTTTCTAGCTGTACAGCTGCTTCACTGACTTCCCTGTAGGCATCCTCTGCCGTCTGTCTAGCAGTTCGATTCACATCAGTTCTCTGAAAAACATTGTCTGATGCAGTGTCTGGATTAGGATGGAACCTATGTGGGCGAATAACAACAACCGATCCCGGTGCCTGAATAGATTTTGATGCCAAAATAGATCCTTTCTCTTGGGTTAATCTAGAAGAACTTAATTATTTTAAGCACTTGCAAAACCCTTTAACATCGAATAACCGTCATTCCCGCGCAGGCGGGACTCCAGAGGTTTGCTGAGTTCGTCAAAAAACTGGATCCCCGTTTTCACGAGGATGACGACTTATGCAAGAGGCTCATTTGTTTGAAATTTTCTATATCATGGTTAAGTCTGAAAAAAAATATAGCCTTAATAACTTTTACCTGTTTTTAGAGTGGCGCTGCATGGCGAATTTTTTCTGACTGCTGCTGGCGTTGGTAGTAGAGATAAATTGATTCCAGCATCTCCGCTAAGAGCAATAAGGCGATGGCGATGGCGATACCGGAAACAGGTGGCTGCCAGGCGACAATGGGCCACCAGAGAATCAGGAGAAAACTGCTTTTCAAGAAGGTAGAACGGCCCAGTTGTCCAGTTTGATCTGCCCCAGCAAACCAGCCACGTAGAAGGTTGGTCAGCCCATAAAAGAATGGGAAAACTGAGCAAGCTGCAAGTGGCAATTGTAGATATTGACGCAGATCAGTTTCTACTCCGAGCAGTTGGCCAAGAAAAAATTGATTCAGTGGCCCTGCAGTTAACAGGACCAGCAATCCAAGACCTATGGAGAGAATGAAACTGAAGCGGAGTAGGGTGCGGTTATCTGCCATTGTCTTGACCAGGGTCAGATAGGCCTGTTGCAGATTACGCATTGGCCCAGCCAGCAGAAACAGAAATCCACGGATTACCCCAAAAGCTGCCAGAGCTAGAGCACCATCATGTAATCGACCGATTATGGAACTGATCAGTAATGGAATCGTTTGTTGCAGGCAGGATGAATAGGCCAGTGGGAACGAGTAACGCAAAATTTCAGCGGTGGTTTTCTCCGTTTCTCCTTGATTCTGTGGCAGCCCAACTTTCCAGGCTAGCCAGGAAATAACCAGCGTTTCTGTCACGACACAGCTGACCAGTGCAAAAGCTCCAAATTGGGCACCATAAAACCACTTGTGTCCAACCATGAGAAATACAAATAGTGCTGCAACCCTGACTCCAGTGGCCAATGAAACCAGGCTGGTCTTCCTAGCGCGGATGATCAATCCTTGACAGAAGCCACGGATACCGGTGAAAAATGGAAGAAAAGCTAATATATACAGAGCTTTTTTTGCCTCAATAGCAACTTCAGCAGGGGTTCCGAGGAGTTTAATCAAGATGAGATCACCTAGCGGGGTGAAGGCGATCAACGACAACATGACTGCAACGTAAAAAGCGACCAGGCCAATAAATATCAAGACCCCGACCAGCGATTTACGTCCGCGAACCATAGCGATGGTAATGGTGTGATTCTGATACGAAGGGGAGGCAATAAATAGATGAACCACCAGTGCGACCGACATGCCAGCCAAGGCGGTGATATAATCGTCAAGTCTGGCTAGTGCGCCATTGATGACGGTATGTGAAATGCTCATTAACTGGACATTGAGCACCAGTGGGAAAAAGAAAAAAGCAATCTCTCGAGTGGTCAGATTCTTCTCATTCAAGAGAAGAGCCTGGAAACAGCTGGAGCAGGTCGGTCGATCGTTCAGCATGAAAATCGGCTGTCAAGCCATCGGCATGTCCCATTCCGTAGGCACAGAAGCAGGTTGCTGTTCCAGCTTTGCGACCGGCATAAAGGTCAGTGTGATGGTCGCCGATCATAACTGTATGTTGCGGGTCGGCACCCAGCCCCTCAAGTGCTTTGATGACTGGCAGTGGATGCGGTTTTTTTTCATCATAGCTATCACCACCAACGATGATTTTGAAATGGTTGATCAGGTTCAGACCTTCAAGTAAATCCAACGTTAATTGATACGGTTTATTGGTGACGATGGCCATTTTATTTGCTGGATATTTGCTCAAGAGTTCTTCAATCCCCGGGTAACAGCGAGTATGGTCAAGCAGATGTTCATCATATAATTGCATAAACCTATCCCGGTGCGTCGGCAAATAGAGCTCATCTCCAAGAGCTCGTTTAACCAGAACTGCGACTCCATCACCGACCATATCGGCAACCTGGTTTTCCGACAAGGGTGGGCAACTCAATTCAGCACGGAGCAGATTAAGGGAGAGGGTTAAGTCCGGAACCGAATTAACCAGAGTGCCATCAAGATCGAAGAGGAGATATTTTATTGTTTTCATTTCAAACCTTTTTAATCCGAGCGCCGAAAATTGCAGTTCCAACTCTCACCATGGTTGCGCCTTCTTCTACCGCAACTTCAAAGTCACCACTCATTCCCATTGAGAGTTCATCCATATTAACGCCGGGAAGCTGTAATTTATCGATATGTTCAAACAGCTCATGCAGCTGCTTGAAAAAGGGACGGACCTGTTCGGGATCGTCAGAGTGGGGAGGAAGGCACATTAACCCTTTAATTCTCAGGTTGGGTAATTGAGCAACTGCTCGCACCAGATTTTCCAGATCTTCTGGAGCACAACCCGACTTGCTTGCTTCATCACCGATATTCACTTGTAGCAGGATCTCAGCAACTCCATCAATTTTTCCCCATTGACGGTCAATCTCTTCAGCGAGAGAGAGACGGTCAACGGCGTGGATCATGGCAACTTTGCCACGCAGATATTTAACTTTATTACTTTGTAGCCCCCCGATAAAGTGCCATTGAACCGGTGCTGTGACCAACGGTTCTTTATCACGAAATTCCTGAACATAACTTTCCCCGAATAGGTTTTGTCCGGCATGGAAGGCTTCTTCAACCTGTTCAGCAGGTTTCACCTTGGAGACAGCAATTAGCTTGACGTCTTCAGGGTTGCGCCCGACCTTTTGACAGGCTTTGTCAATCCGGTTATGGATTTGTGCAATATTGGTGGCAATATTGTTCATCAGTTTTTACCCCAGAAATTTCATATCAACAGCGGCACACTCAACTCTTTCATCGCCAGTGTCAGTTTACACAAAGGCAGGCCAACGACATTGGTGTAGCTTCCTTCAATCCTGGCAACAAAACAGACTCCAAGTCCCTGGATTGCGTAGGCTCCAGCTTTATCCGCAGGCTCTCCCGTGGCAATGTAGCCTGTGATTTCTCCTTCTGTCAATTGACGAAACCAGACTTTAGTACTCACCGCTTCGGCACGTTGCTCTCCAGTTTGACGATCAATGATAGCATAGCCAGAAAGAACCCGGTGTTCCCGTCCAGAGAGTTGTTTCAACATCTCTTTAGCGTGGGCTTCATCGCGTGGTTTTCCAAGAATCTGATTATTGTACAGAACGATAGTGTCACTGCCGATAAACCAGCGACCCGCTATGTTGTTCCGATTTGCAACTTCGGTCGCTTTGTCGAGGCTTAAGCGAACGACATGTTCTTCAGGTGTTTCACCGGCGAGTATGTGTTCTTCGGCTTGGCTGGGAATGACCTGAAATTTGAGGCCGATCTGTTGTAATAATTCCCGTCTACGTGGAGATGCAGAGGCTAGGACAAGCTGATCTTCCATTATTTATTCTCCCGGTTGCTAGCGATAGTTTCCCACCATAGTGGCAAAGTCGCAAGAGCTCGTTCGGCCATGGCCAAGCGACGGTCAGCACGTTTCATCTTGCGCTTCAGCTCCAAGGAAGGGAAAAGACCATAATTGATGTTCATTGGCTGGAAGTTGGTCTCTTCAGCCGTAGATAAATGGCTTAACAGCGAACCCAGAGCTGTTTCTCTGGGAGGTAAAGAAATTGTTTCATCACGGAGTTGATATGCGGCAAAAATCCCCGCTAGAAATCCACAAGCTGCCGATTCCACATAACCTTCAACGCCGCTCAATTGACCTGCAGCATAAATATTGGGGGCTTGTTTGAATTGCAGCGATTTGGTCAGACAGGCCGGGGCATTGATAAAGGTATTGCGATGCATACTGCCGAGGCGGGCAAAACGTACTTCTCCCAGCCCGGGAATGGTACGGAAGATGCGTTTTTGTTCCGGATAGGTCAAGCGGGTCTGAAATCCAACCAAATTAAATAGTGTGGCATGGCGATTGTCCTGGCGTAACTGCAGAACTGCGTAAGGAATCTGTCCGGTTCTTGGATCGGGTAGCCCGACCGGTTTCATCGGCCCAAAAGAGAGGGTTTGAGCACCACGGCTGGCCATCTCTTCAATCGGCATGCAGCCTTCAAAATGGAGCAGTTTCTCAAACTCGCGCCCGGCAAATTTATCGGCATCAACCAGTTCCTGAACAAAGCTGAAGTATTGTTCTTCATTGAGAGGGCAATTGATGTAGTCATCACCACCTTTATCGTAGCGGGAAGCGCGCCAGGCTATATTGAAATCGATTGAATCAACTTCAACAATTGGCGCAATGGCATCATAGAAGTAGAGATGCTCACTGCCGGTCAAATTTGCCAGTTCGGTTGAAAGAGGATCTGATGTCAGTGGCCCACTGGCGAGGATGGTGGTTCCTTCTGTTGGCAGTTTGGTGATTTCTTCACGGATCAGTTCGATATTAGGATTCGCGGCAATCTTAGTGCTGATATAATTGGAAAATTCATCCCGGTCAACCGCCAATGCTCCTCCGGCTGGAACCGCTGTTGCATCCGCTGCTTCGATAAACAAAGAGCCGGTGCGGCGTAATTCTTCTTTGAGACAACCGACGGCGTTGTTCATCCCGGCACCACGGAGACTGTTGGAGCAAACCAATTCCGCTAATCCCTCACTCTGATGCGCTGGAGAAAACTGTAGCGGTTTCATCTCGTAAAGTTTGACCTGACAACCTTCCTTGGCTGCCTGCCAGGCAGCTTCACATCCAGCTAGACCGGCACCGATAATTGTAATTTGCATAAGTGATCCTTTGTAAGGGGCGAAACCCTGTGTTCGCCCTGGGCAGGCACAGGGGCCTGCCCCTACATATAAACGCAAATCGGCCGAACCATACAGGTTCGGCCAGTGAAAATTGGATTTCTATATAATCCTTCTCCCTTGGGGAGAAGGTGGCTATCAGCCGGATGAGGGGGGCAACTGATGATACCCCTCACCCCAGCCCTCTCCCAGTAGGAGAGGGAGAATATTAGGTTGTTTTTTTAGTAACTTTCTTTGCCGTGACCTTTTTTTTTGCAGCCGGTTTCTTTTTCGGTGCTGCTTTTTTAGCCGGAGCTTTCTTGACTGGTGGAATTAACTCTTTTTCCCAATCGCAGTTTTCCTGCGGACACCGTTGTACTGTTCCCCACCGTTTGGTCACTTTGATTTCTGTCAGTGGCCATGCACACTTGGGACAGGGTTCCTCTTTTGGTTCGTTCCAGAGGGCATATTTACACTTGGGATAGCGATTACAGGAATAGAAGATTTTTCCGTAACGGCTCTTCTTTTCCATCATCTCCCCTTCACCACATTCTGGACAGGTGATACCAAGGGATTTGGGTTTTTCTAAGGGCTGAATGTTCTTGCATTTTGGATAGCCGCTACAAGCGAGAAACTTTCCATATCGACCAGTTTTGATCAGCATAGGCGAACCACATTTTTCACATTTTTCATCAGATACAACTGGTTCTTCGACTTCTTTCCCATCACTATTTAATGGTTCTGTATGGCGGCAATCAGGAAATCCGGAGCAGGCGAGAAAACGACCTGAACGACCGAGTTTGATGACTAGCTCTTTGCCGCATTCGGGACAGATTTTGTCGGTTTTTTCGGTTGTGATGTCCGCCTTGCTGACTTCCTGATCCTTGCGTCGCAGTAGGGCAATAAAGGGGTCCCAAAACTTTTTAATCAATGGAATCCAGGCGGCTTCCCCACGAGAGATAGCGTCCAGTTCCTCTTCCAATCCGGCAGTGAAGTCATAATCGACATATTGACTGAAATGTTCTGTCAGCAGTTTTGTTACGACTCGGCCGGTATCTTCCGGGTGGAAAGTACGCTTCTCCAAGTAGACATATTTTCGGGTGACGAGAGTATTCATGATACTGGCATAGGTCGATGGTCTGCCAATGCCGTACTCTTCCAGAATTTTCACCAGACTGGCCTCGGTAAAGCGCGGAGGGGGCTGGGTGAAGTGCTGTTCCGGGGTGAGTTGTTCTTTGCTTAGTTTTTCACCCTCACTCAATGGTGGCAGTAAACCTTCTTTGTTTTCATCTTCACCATTATCTGTACCTTCTATATACAAAGCCATAAAACCTGGAAAGCGGATGGTCTGGCCGGTTGCGCGGAAACTATAACGCTCACCGGCAGCAATATCGACTCTGGTGGCATCGAAAATGGCCTGGGTCATTTGTGAAGCAACGGTTCGCTTCCAGATTAATTCATAGAGGCGGTGTTGATCCGAGCTTAAATATTGTTTCAGCTGTGCTGGAGTGCGGGCAACTGATGTCGGACGAACCGCTTCATGAGCTTCCTGAGCATTTTTACTCTTGTTGCGGAAGACTCGCGGTTTTTCCAACGCATAGCTTTTATCGTAAAGTCGGCAGATAACTTCATACGCTTCACTGGTTGCAACGTCTGATAGGGCAACCGAATCGGTTCGCATATAGGTGATTAAACCGTGGGTTCCATCTTCAACCTTAATTCCTTCATACAACTTCTGCGCAACACTCATGGTTTTTCTTGCTGAAAAGCCAAGTTTACGACTGGCTTCCTGTTGCAAAGTGCTGGTAGTAAAAGGTGGCGCAGGATTGCGCTTACGTTCTTTCTTTTCCAGCGAAGTCACTTGAAATTGTGCTTGTTTCAACTCGGCAAGAATATCTTCTGCCTGCTTTTGTGTGCTGATTGCAAACTTAGTCAGATTTTTTCCGTCACAAGCATGGAGTTTTGCCGTGAGTTGGCTTTTAGCAAGATTAGCCAAGAGAGCTTCAACGGTCCAATATTCACGTGGTTTGAAAGCATCTATCCCATCTTCGCGTTCACAAATCAGTCGCAAGGCAACCGATTGAACCCGTCCAGCAGATAGCCCGTAGCGGATTTTTTTCCAGAGGAATGGCGACAGGTTAAAACCAACCAGATAATCAAGAACTGAGCGGGCCTGTTGAGCATCGACCATATCACGAGCAATAGAGCGTGGATGAGCCATCGCTTCGGTAATTGCTTTTTGAGTGATTTCTTGGAAAGTTACCCTTTTGACGACTGGTTTTTTGCCAGTTTCATCGATACCAAGTGCCTCCAGAAGGTGCCAGGCAATTGCTTCCCCTTCGCGGTCAAGGTCAGTTGCAAGAATCAGCTCATCACTTTTAGCAACTTCTTTTTTCAGTACACTGATATGTTTTGCACTGTCGGCCAGAATTTGATAATTGGGTTTGAAATTATCGGCAGTATCAACCGACCCCTGCTTGCTAGGTAGGGCACGAACGTGTCCGTAAGAAGCAAGAACCTTGTAGCCCTTGCCCAGAAATTTTTCGATGGTTTTTGCTTTCGCCGGTGACTCGACGATAACCAGTGATTGTGCCATCTGTGTCCTCTATGTGCCTCTTTCCTGTGAAAACAGAAAGGGCATTTGTCAAAAAAAATGTGCTAACAGCACAATCCAATAAATCTTAGTGGTAAATACGTTTCCAGTCGTTTTCCAAGAAGCAATCTATCTCTCGCAGCCAGAGATTACTCGAGCGTGACAGAAGGGTCAGAATAGTAACCATCTTGATTTCCTGTTCGTTGATGGGGTCTTCAGCTGAGCGCAGTGCCCGATCGATAATTTCTTCCTGAGCCTCATCAGAGAGTAGCCCCATGGTGCGAACTTTGACTAGAAAACCTCGCGCCTCATTGGTGAACTGTTGTTGCTCTTGATCGGTAAATATCCGGTAAGTGGGTAGATTCATTAAGGGAGTAACTGTTTCTGGCTTAACTTGAGGCTGCAGTGCAATTGTCTCCATCCAGGAAAAAGCATCGTTGATTTCATCGGCTTCAAAGCCTACCGATATCAGTTCAGCCATTAGCTCTTGTTCGCTGATCGGAGTATTTTTTTCTCCCAGAACATATTGGGCAATCAGATTGACAATCGCCAAAACTCGCTCACGCAAGGAACCTCCAAAATGGTCTCTAGAATCATACTTGTTCACGAATATAGTTATTTCCGGGAAGTGTCTGTATACCGCCACGGAGCTCTAGGTCGAGTAAAATAGCCGAAAGCTCCATGGGAGTCAAGCCGCATTCCCGGGCTATTTCGTCACTATGTCGGG
>JAOZLQ010000008.1 GCA_029934755.1 Desulfuromusa sp.
GTGATGATGGCTGCTATAGCAAATGAGGGCAAGGTTTTGAAGCCCCAAGTTGTTCGGCAGATAGAAGACTGGGAGGGGAATCTACTGTTGCAGTCTGAGCCGGAGATTGTCCGCCAGGTCAACTATTCATCCAAGGCTTGGAAAGCCGTTCAGGATGGTTTGATTGCTGTGGTTAATGCGCCGCGAGGGACTGGCCATGCGGCTCATCTTGAGGACGTTCTGGTGGCGGGGAAAACGGGAACTTCACAAGTTATCAGGCGTAAATCGGATGAAGAAGAAGAGCTGGATGAAGATGGTGAAATTCCTTACCGCTTTCGCCCACATGCACTCTTTGTCGCTTATGCTCCGGCAGAAAAACCGGAGATAGCTATTGCGGTTGTCGTTGAGCACGGTCAATCGGGGGGGCGTACTGCTGGGCCAATTGCCAAGGAGATTATCCAACGTTATATGGAACTAAAAGGGCAGAAATTGCAGGAGCGGGAGGAATAATTGATGTTTGATCGACGTCTGGTGTCAAACTTTGACTGGGTACTCTTGCTTACCGTGCTTTTGTTGGCCGGGGTTGGCATCGCCAACCTTTTCAGTGCAACTGCAAGTTGGCATTCTTCTGCCACCCCGATCTATCTGAAACAGCTTCTCTGGCTATTTGGTGGGGTCCTGATTGCACTGATTATTTGTCTGTTTGATTACCGCCATCTAGAATATTTTGCGGTTCACCTTTATGGTTTAAGTGTCGGTTTGTTGGTTTATGTGCTGCTTCTGGGAAAAACCACTATGGGGGCAACCCGCTGGATTAGTCTTGGTTTTTTCAATTTGCAACCCGGTGAAGTCATTAAAATTGCGATTATCCTGTTATTGGCAAAAATTTTTGCAAAAACGGCTAATCCCTTTGGTTACGGTTTGCTCGAACTTTGGAAACCGGCGCTATTGATATTGCTGCCGGTTGTGTTGATCCTTAAAGAACCAGATCTGGGAACAGCAATGATGGTCATTTTTATTGCTGTAACAATGTTAATGTTTGCCGGACTTAAGCGTGGAACACTGATTGGTCTTGGGCTTATTGGAGCTTTGGTTGCCGTGGCGGGATGGTTTGGATTGCACGATTATCAGCGTGCCAGAATTCGTACCTTTCTAAACCCGGAGGTAGATCCATTAGGCAGCGGCTACCATATTATTCAATCAAAAATTGCTGTTGGTAGTGGTGGTTTTTTTGGTAAGGGTTTTATTCAGGGGACACAGTCACAGCTTTCGTTTCTTCCGGAGCGACATACCGATTTCGCTTTTTCGGTTTTTGCTGAAGAGTGGGGGTTTGCTGGTAGCTTTGCCTTGTTGTTTCTTTACCTGTTCTTAATTGTCTGGGGTTTGCATGTTGCTCGCCGTGCCGCTGATCGATTTGGGTTGTTTCTTGCGGTTGGTGTCACCGCGATGATTTTCTGGCATATTGTTGTGAATCTGGGGATGGTGATCGGTTTACTTCCGGTTGTTGGTGTCCCTTTACCGCTTTTTTCTTATGGTGGCACCAGTATGGTGACAACAATGATCGGGGTGGGGTTGCTGATGAATGTGAGTATGCGGCGGTTCATGTTTTGATGGCATCGCATAGTGAGTATTCAGGGATATCATGTACTTGATCCGTGTCCCCGGAATACGGATAATAAACCACAAGACCGCGGGGTTACGCCCCCGCCCGGCGCCTTCATTTCTTTGTGCGTCCAAAGAAACGAAGCAAAGAAATACGCCCGAACTCCTTGCCCGCCAATAGCGGGTTCCCTACATTCCACAGCTGATTTGAGGAGCGGAAAAAACTCGGACTGCGTCCTCAAACATTTTCCGCTCTTTTTCTCAAATCAGTTGTTCCACTTCAGCTGCGTCACACGGGAGATTAGGGATAAAAACTACAGCTAAACCGGGACAGTCCCTTCAACAATTTCAGCAATGGAGCAAAATGAATCGGGATAACTTCAGTGACTGGCTGGTGGATGCTTCTCGGGAAATCGGGGCGCATTCGATTGCGTGTATCAGGATGGATAACCCGATCCTGCGGCAGCGTATTGAGGAGAATAATACGCAGGTCGCCGACTGGCTGAAACTGGGAATGCACGGTGAGATGGGCTATCTTGAGCGGATGCTTCCCGAAAAATCCAATCCATGGATAACCTTTCCATTCGCCAAATCGGTGCTTGTCCTTACCTTCAGTAATTGTTGGGGTGATCCTTCAGCGACACACCCATTCCCTGTACCTGTAAACGATGCTTTGCTTGGCTATATTTCGGCTTACGCCAGAGAAGTTGATTACCACTTGACCGGACAGGCCATGCTCTCCAAATTGACAGAGATGCTTGGAAAAAATATCCATGCTGAAGCAACGGTTGATACCGCAGCCGTCTATGAGCGCATGTTTGCCACGGTTGGCGGACTCGGTGTGGTGGGGGACAATAATCTTTTACGGATGTCTGAATCGGGGAATACTCGTGTTTTTATCGGCTGTCTCTTTGTTGATGCAGAACTGCCGGAAGTTATTCATGAGGCACAGATGCCGTTTGATTGTACTACATGCGGTGCTTGCGTAATGAACTGTCCTACCGGAGCACTCCAGTTAGGCCAGCCAATCGACGCGCGGAAATGCATCAGCTATTTAACTATCGAAAAGCGTAGCAGTCTTTCTCGCGATGAAGGTGAATCGATTGGGAATTGGTTGTTTGGTTGTGATGATTGCACCATGGTTTGTCCACCACGAACTGTGGCCGATATGCGTATTCCGGTTGACCTTGAATGGTTGCTCAAGGCTCCTGCGTCCGAAATTCGCCGTACTATCAAAGGTAATGCCACCGCCTATGCTGGTGTGACCCAATTGCGCAAAAATGCAGTGGTCGTGCTGAGAAATATGGGAACACCGCGTACGCAGGATTTGCTCTCGTGGGTACGTGAAAACACCGGGAGTGAGTTGATTCGTCGGCAGATTGATCTGTGGTAACTTTGTAAATGTTCAACTTCGTAAATTTAACAGGTGAAAAACCTCACTCTGACCGCCAAGAATCTCCAATTTACCCACTTAATTGTTGTGCGTGATCCGACCAATTTAGACAAGAAAACTGGTGACACTTTCCGAGAACCAAGGTGGAGTATCACCAGTTTGCAATTGCACTAGTTTTATTAATAAAATACCTAGTTTTACGTCATAGACTTGGTTTTACCCAAAACCGACATCGCCGTAGCAACCATCCCAGCCACGTCTCCCACATTGGAAGGGATCAGCATGGTATTACTTTCCTTGGCCAGATTCCCGAACTCTGCAACATATTGCTCTGCAACTCGCAAGTTAGCAGCCATTTCTCCCCCCTCGGCATTGAGTGCTTCTGCAATTACGGCAATCCCACTTGCAGTAGCCTTGGCAAGCATGGAAATTTCTTGTGCTTTACCTTTGGCTTCATTGACTTGTTTAATCATTTCACCTTCAGAAATAGCCACCGCTTCATCCTTTAAGCCCTTGGCACGATTGACCCGTGAGTCACGATCGCCCTCAGAGGTAGCAATCGCAGCACGTTTCTCCCGAACCGCCTTCATCTGGGCTTCCATGGCCTGCATAACGGTTGCTGGTGGGGTCAGATCTTTAATCTCATAGCGTAGCACTTTGATTCCCCAGTTGACGGCAGCAACGTCAATGGCAGCAACTATCTGCTGATTTAAGGTGTCGCGCTCTTCAAAGGTTTTATCCAGTTCAATCTTACCGATAACGCTTCGCAACGAGGTTTGGGCTAGCTGAGCTGCAGCAATCTCATAATTGTCAATACCGTAGGCAGACTTTTTACTGTCCATAACCTGCATATAAAGGACACCATCAACTGCAATGCTGATATTGTCAGCTGTAATACAGGTTTGACTTTGGACATCTATAACGACCTCTTTTAAAGAGCGTCGATAGGCTACACGATCCAAAAAAGGGAACAAAATATGGAAACCTGCCCCGAGAGTTTTACTGTATTTCCCCAACCTTTCAACGATGAATTCCATTCGCTGGGGAACGACAACTGCAGTTTTGATCAGAATTACAACGATAAAAACTGCCAACACGACAAAAATGACCAAACCGGATGATATCATGACTATTTCTCCATATTGTGGTGAGAAAAGGTTTATAAAATAGTATCAAGTGTTTTTGCTGAGAGGCTTAACTTGCATAATAAGCCCGTTATTAGGATCCGCCCCTTCAACAACAACAAATTGATCCTGCTCAATTGCAACCTTGGCAGTTGCTCGCCAGAATGTTCCACCGAACTGAATTTCTCCGAAACCATCAATGGGTATAGCCTTGATGACTAGTGCTTCTTGACCTATCTGAGAGAATTCATCATCGATTCCACCTTTGCTTTTTCCCTTGAAAGTTTCCAGTCCGTAACGGCGCAGGGAAAAAAGTAAAACTAATGATGAGACAATAAAAGTGATGACCTGGGTTGTAAGAGATAATTCATTGAAGAAAAAGACGGTAATAGCGACGACCCAGCTACCAGCGGCAAAGAAAACCAAGATAAATCCTGGTACCATCATTTCGGCAATCAGAAACCCGATCCCGATCAAAAACCAAACAAGATAAAGTGAAATGGGCACAACCAACTCCTTTTATGTTACTGGAAAAATATTTATCTGTCATTGCTACTTAGCGGAGAAAAGAGTTTTTTTTAGATTGTGTGGGCAAACAAAAAAACGCCACTATCCCGAGAAATTATCGGTTGATGGCGTAGGATGTTATTAAATCAAGTTTTTGTCTCTTGCCCCCCATCGCAACAAAAAATGAGTAAACTATTCGTAACATTAATGATCTATTATGTCAAATATCCCCGTATCCAGAAGTTTACCCCAAAAGACACTTATAATTAAGTAACATCCTGATATGGCAACGAAATAGCCGTTTCTAAAGTAAAAATAGGTGAACTTTCTGAAGGGTTAGACTAGCTTGGCAAGCGATTTATTGCAAAAATGAGCTACCGGTTTTGTCTGGGGATACTTACTTTGGTCGTTAATCAGTTCCTCAACCAAAAATCATTATTTTCCAGCGGATCATAAAAGCGGATATATCCCCATTTATTGATGGGGTGTTGTTGCTCAATCGGATCACCTTCATGGTAGAGGCGGTCGACAGTCAGAAAAACTCCTATGAGTGCCCCATGTTTGCGGATTGCTTGAAGTGAATATGCGGAGCAGGTTGGATACATGGCACAGCGCTGACCGTCAACGGGTGATATGTATTTTTGAAATAGTTGGACAGCGGTTTGTAACGTCGAGTTGCTTTCATCATCTGGTTTTTGTGCTTGCTCGCTGACCTCCCACGGTCCCCAATCTTTAGCCACTGCGGGCGTTGTGATTAAACCTGCCAGCAGAATCATGATCCCGCAGATTACTTTCATTCCGGGGTTTCCTTGATTGATCTGTTTCGCAAATGATTCATTCGCTCGGTGATCAACTTTTCATAGCCTCGGTCAGTTGGACGATAAAACTTTTTTTCGCTGATCTGCTTCGGAAGATGTGACTGGTCGGAAAAACTATCTTGATAATTATGGGCATATTTATACCCTTTACCGTAGTCAAGCTGTTTCATCAATTTGGTTGGAGCATTGCGGATATGCTTGGGAACCGGTAATGCCCCAGATTTTCTCACTTCGGCCAGAGCTTCATCTATCCCAATGTAACTGGCATTACTTTTTGGAGCCGTTGCCAGATATGTGACCCCCTGAGCCAGATTAATTCTGGCTTCTGGGAGGCCGACAAAGTGGACCGCCTGCTGTACGGTCAAGGCGATCTGTAACGCGCGTGGGTCGGCATTGCCAATATCTTCCGAGGCAAAAATGACCATCCTCCGAACGAGAAATAACGGATCTTCTCCTGCTTCCAACATCCGTGCCAGCCAGTATAAGGCGGCATCAGGATCTGAGCCGCGCATACTTTTGATGAATGCGGAGATAACGTTATAGTGTTCCTCGCCACCCTTATCATAAAGGAGCGCTTTCTTCTGCATTGCTTCCTGGGCGGTTTCCAGTGAAATAGCATCCTTTTGAACTGCGGCGGCGGCGACTTCTAATGCTCCAAGAGCGATCCGGGCATCACCACCAGCCTGATCAGCAAAAAAATCGAGGGCAGCATCTTCAACTTGGAGATTCGGTTTGTTCAGTCCTTGTTGCGCAGATATAGCGCGATTGAGCAGAATTTTTAGATCTGCCGAAGCCAGAGGCTCCAGAACGAAAACCCGCGATCGCGACAGCAGCGCTGAGTTGACCTCAAAGCTGGGATTTTCGGTTGTTGCGCCGATCAGGGTTATTTCCCCTTTTTCGACCGAGGGGAGAAACGCATCCTGCTGGGCTTTGTTGAAACGGTGGATCTCATCGACAAACAGGAGCGTTTTGCGCGCATGATAAGCTCGTTGCTGTTTCGCTTCGGCTACAATTTCTCTGACTTCCTTGATACTTCCAAGAACCGCTGAAAAGAACACAAAGCGGCTTTTAGTCGTGTTAGCTATCACTCGTCCAAGGGTGGTTTTCCCAGTGCCGGGTGGTCCCCAGAAAATAATAGATGCAAGCTGATCATTTTCAATCAATTGGCGTAGCAGCTTCCCCTTTCCAAGTAGATGCTGCTGGCCGACAACTTCATCAATAGTTTGCGGACGCATTCGTTCTGCTAACGGAGTATTGTCGTTGTTTTGTGCCGTTTGTTCAAAGAGATCCATGCTTGCTCCAACATATATATTATATGCAGCAGAAGGTACCCGAAGGCTGATGGGGTTATAGTAGAGAACGTTATAAAATTAATCACTAATGTAGCATGCAGTTTGTCTTCACAACAACAGCCTATGAGATAGACTTTCTCTGGGATTTTGTGATAATTGTCGGTATTCATTTTCAATCATTTACGGTTGCTGTAAATTTACTGTAAATCTATTGAATTTTTCTTGAAGATTTTACCATGGTGGATCGATGCTGAAAAAAATAGGTATTTACGCAAAAAAAAATCATCCTGATGCTGAGCAAATTTCAATTGATATCTGTGAACGTTTTAACCGGGAGCAAATTGAAGTTTTGCTTGAGGATAGCCTGGCTGAGCAGGTAGGGCAGGTAAATGGATACGCTGGTGAAGAGATCCCCGAGTTGGTTGACTTGATCATTGTTCTCGGTGGTGATGGCACGCTGATTTCTGTTGCCCGTTTGATCGGTGAGCGGAATATCCCAATTGTTGGTGTCAATCTGGGGCAACTTGGTTTTTTGACAGAGATTACCCGTGATGAATTACCGGAGATGTTAGAACGTTTGCTGGTAGATGATTATCAGGTCTCTGACCGGATGATGATTGACGCGTTGATCCACAGAAATGGTCAGGAAGTAGGACGTTTTACCGTACTCAATGATATTGTTATTAATAAGGGGGCCTTGGCACGGATTATTGATATGGAGACTTATGTCGATGGCCGCTATTTAACCAGTTATAAAGCAGACGGTTTGATTGTTTCTACCCCCACTGGTTCAACAGGATATAACTTGGCGGCTGGTGGTCCGATTATTTATCCTGATATCAACAGTTTATTGATTTCTCCTATTTGTCCGCACATGTTAACCAATCGTCCGATCATGGTCTGGAGCCGTTCCGTGATAGAAATTGACGTCAAGTTTGAAGATGATGTTGTTTTTTTTACTGCCGATGGTCAAGTTGGACGTAAGTTGCTTCCTGGGGATAGGGTCGAAGTGCGCCGCTCGAAAGCACGGACCCGTTTAGTGAGTAGTCCAAGTAAAGATTATTTTGAAATATTACGGACAAAGTTGAATTGGGGGAAACGTTGATGGCGTTTTGCTTAGCCACCTATTTTTTATTATTGACTGGTGATCAGAAATAATGCTGACAGATCTCATCATCAAAAATTTTGCCATTATTGAAAATCTGCACGCCACCTTTGGCTCTGGTTTTAATGTCCTGACAGGTGAAACCGGTGCTGGTAAATCGATTATAATCGATGCTGTTAATCTTCTTCTTGGGGGACGGGCGCGCGGTGAGATTATTCGGACTGGAGAGGAAGAGGCATCGGTGGAGGCAATTTTTGATCTCAGTGAAGAACCTTTGCCGGGACAGAAACTTGTTGCCGCCGGACTGGATAATAATGACGAATTGCTGGTGCGCCGGATTGTTGCGCGCTCAGGGAAAAATCGGATTTTTATCAATGGTTCACCAGTTTCTTTAACGCAATTACGTGAATTGATCAGTGGACTGGTCAATATCTATGGTCAACACGAACATCAGAATCTGCAGCGCACTGAAACCCACTTGGAGTTGTTGGATTATTTTGCCGGATTACAAGAACCTTTGAAGATTTATCAGTCTGCTTTTAGCGCTTATCAGCGGTTAAAAAAAGAGCTGAGTCATTTGAATCTTGCAGAGCGTGAGCGGCAACAACGACTTGATATGCTTGCTTTTCAGCAGCAAGAGTTACAGAACGCGCACTTAAAAATAGGTGAAGATGATGAATTAGAACAGGAACGTGCTTTGCTGCTACATGCCGAGAAAATAACGGCAGTAACGGTTGGTGGCTATGAAAGTCTTTATGCCGGGCAACAGGCGGTCTGTGAAAAGATTTCTATCGTTGCTGATCAACTTGAGGCATTGCAACAGATTGATCCTCACCTTGGAACTTTAGCTAAATCACTACAGTCGAACCTCTACAGTTTGGAAGATATTGCGTCAGAATTGCGTGGTTATGCGGAGAACCTTGATTTTGAACCACAGCGACAGCAGCAGGTTGAAGATCGACTCGCATTATTGACAAGTCTAAAGGGAAAATACGCCCCGACGATTACTGAATTGTTGGACTATCTAGAGAGGATTACTGCAGAACTCAATGATTTGAGCGATGCCGAGGGACGACGGGAGCAGCTGCGGCAGCAATTGCAGGCTCAAAATGACTTGCTTTTTAAATTTGGAAAACAGCTTAGTCAGCAACGTAAAGAAGCAGCTATTGAACTTGCAAACGTTGTGGAACGGGAACTTGCCGATCTGGCAATGGCACGCGCAGAGTTTTCCATCTTGCTTGTCGCTTTAGTGGAACCCTCAATGGATGGCCTGGAAAGTGGAGAGTTCTATCTTGCTGCTAATCCGGGTGAAGAAGCGCAGCCTTTGGCTAAAATTGCCTCGGGGGGGGAATTGTCACGGATTATGCTGGCTTTAAAACGCAGTGTTCCAGAAGGAGATGGCGTAAAAACTTTGATTTTTGATGAGGTTGATGCTGGAATTGGCGGTGAAGCGGCAACGGCTGTTGGCGAAAAAATTAGTCGTTTGGGGAAAGATTTACAGGTGCTTTGTGTGACCCATTTGCCGCAAGTTGCAGCATTTTCTGATCAACATTATCGGGTTCTCAAGGAAGAAAACAACGGTCGGACAACGACTAAATTGAATTTATTGGATACCGAAGCCCGAGTTGCTGAAATGGCACGAATGCTTGGTGGTTCTCAGGTTGGTCAGCAGACACTGGTGCATGCTCGTGAATTGATTAAAAGTTCCAGAGCGCTTGTGGCTTAAATATTTGGAGACAATATGATTCGTCGTGCTCGTATTACTGATGTTCGGGCAATTCACCAACTGTTGCTTGTTTATGCTAATGATGGTCAGCTGCTAGGGCGCTCGTTGGCAGATATTTACGATTCACTTCGCGATTTTCATGTTTATGAAGAAAATGGTGAAATTCTCGGGATTGGTGCTTTAGCTATTTGTTGGGAGGATTTGGCTGAGGTTAGATCTCTGGCTGTTGTCGCAGGTCAGCAGGGAAAGGGAATCGGTCGTAAGATTGTCGAAAGTTGCCTCAAAGAGGCGACTGAGTTTGGGATAAAAAGAGTATTTGCGTTGACCTATCAGCCTGATTTTTTCAAACTTCTTGGTTTCTTTGATATTGAAAAATCTGAGTTACCACAAAAAATTTGGGGAGATTGTATCAATTGTGTCAAGTTCCCCGATTGTGATGAATTTGCACTAGCAATAAATTTGTTGGAATAGTTAAGGAGTTATGTTATTGTGGTATAATAAGTACTCATTAATGCGCTTATTGAGGCAAGCAACTTTATCATTGTTTAACTATTGGAGTTGATAACTTTGGCAAGACGATTCTCCGTTATATTTATCCCGGAGGGAGACAGCAAGGTACGGCGTGTACGTATCCAGAGTGGAATAGTTAAGTCTATTTTCTGCTGCTGTTTTGTTGCGTTTGGACTGTTTGCTTTTTTTGCTTACAGTTATTTTAATTTAACAGTTGATCGTGATGAATTGCAGCGACTTAGAGTTGCGACCAGTCAGCAACGGCAAACGTTGCAACACCTGGTTGCAGATTTAGAAGAGGTTCATCGGCAGATGAGTGCTCTTGCAGATACAGAAGCGAGAGTAAGGCAACTTGCTAATTTAGAAGTCATCCCACAGGGGATTCCGGTCGCTATCGGAGGATTACCAGAGGTGGAACCTATCGAGGGGGTTGATGATATACAAAGACAGATTAATCAACTTCAGGTTGAAATTGAGCTGCGTCGACAGAGCCAGGAAGGTGCACGTAATCTGCTTAATGATCAAGTTTCACTGAGCAGGGCAACTCCTAAAGGCTGGCCAACCAAGGGGTGGTTGACTTCCTATTTTGGTATGCGTAAATCACCTTTTACTGGAAAACGGGTTATGCATGAGGGGCTGGATATTGCGGCAAATACTGGAACTCCAGTCATCGCAACGGCTGATGGCATCGTGGCTCGAGTCAGATATTCTCCAGGTTACGGTAAAATGGTAATCATTGACCATGGTTACGGTTATCGTACCATCTTTGCCCATAATTCAAAGATTCTCGTTGAGGCAGGCGAGCGTATCAAGCGGGGCGATGTTGTTGCTAAAGTTGGCAATACTGGCCAATCAACAGGGTCGCACTTGCACTACGAACTGCGTTTAAATGGGGTTCCTATTGATCCGCGAAAGACCCTCTAATATTCAACTTCAGTTCTAGCTGTTTCTTCTTTCTCCTGTACTACAACTTCTGAGAATTCCAACGTTTTGTCCTTTCTTAAATGCTTGTGAGTGGTTCTTTCCCTGTGCTACTATGCCGATCATTATCAGCCATATATTAAATGGCTTTTTCTAGTTTTTAATCATTAATATTTATCCTTATTGTAGATTTATACGGGGATTTCTGGAGTATTATTCACCAATGATTCGTAATTTAATTAAAAAAGTTGTCGGTAACAAAAATGACCGGGATCTAAAAAAACTACAACCACAAGCTGAACAGATTAATTCTATTGAAGCTGATTTTGAAGCATTGAATGATGAGCAATTACAAGGCAAAACCAATGAGTTCCGTCAGCGGTTAGCATCTGGTGAAAGTTTGGACCAATTGCTGCCCGAAGCGTTTTCAGTTGTACGTGAAGCGAGTAAACGGGTTCTAGGTTTGCGTCCCTTTGATGTTCAGTTGATTGGTGGAATGGTTCTTAACGCTGGGAAAATTGCAGAGATGAAAACGGGTGAGGGTAAGACTCTGATGGCGACCCTTCCGATCTATCTCAACGCTTTAAGTGGTAAGGGTGTCCATGTCGTCACGGTAAACGATTATCTGGCGAAACGTGATGCTGCTTGGATGGGAAAAATCTATCAGTTTCTTGGTCTGACAGTCGCTTGCATTGTCCATGGTTTGAATGATGTTCAGCGTAAGGAGGCTTATTCTGCAGATATAACCTATGGAACCAATAATGAATTTGGTTTTGATTACTTACGTGACAACATGAAGTTTGATTTGGATGACTATGTCCAACGTGATCTTCATTATGCAATTGTTGATGAGGTCGATTCAATTTTAATTGATGAGGCCAGAACCCCGCTGATTATTTCAGGACCAAGTGAATCTTCCAGTGAACTATATTATAAGGTTGACAAAATTATCCCCAGATTGAAAAAGGGTGAGGTGATTGAAGAACGAGATGGCAAAATTGGTCAGTCGACAAAAAGGCACACAGGTGAATTTACTGTTGATGAAAAAGCAAAATCGGCGGCTTTGACCGAGGATGGAGTAGCGAAAGTAGAAACACTGCTTAATGTCGATAATTTATATGAACCGCAAAATATTGAACTATTGCACCATGTTAATCAAGCATTGAAGGCGCATGCCTTGTTTAAGCGGGATGTCGATTATGTTGTTCAGGAGGGTGAAGTCCAGATAGTCGATGAATTTACTGGTCGATTGATGCCTGGACGGCGTTGGAGCGATGGTTTACATCAGGCAGTTGAGGCTAAAGAAGGGGTGAAAATCGCCAGTGAGAATCAAACCTTGGCGACGATCACTTTCCAAAATTATTTCCGTATGTATGAAAAATTGGCAGGAATGACTGGTACCGCCGAGACGGAGGCGGTTGAATTCAATGAAATTTACAAGCTGGATGCGGTTGTTATTCCAACTAACCGACCCATGCTACGCATTGATAAAGCCGATGTTATTTACAAGACTGAAACAGAGAAATTTCTCGCGGTGATCGAAGATATTGTCGAATGTCACAAACAGGGACAGCCAGTACTGGTTGGGACAATTACTATCGACAAATCTGAAGTTCTTTCAGCGCTGCTTAAAAAACGCGGTGTTCCCCATAATGTTCTCAACGCCAAACAGCATGAGCGGGAGGCCTATATTGTTGCTCAGGCTGGAAGTAAGGGGGCAGTAACCATTGCCACCAATATGGCAGGTCGTGGAACTGATATTGTTCTGGGCGGCAATCCAGAAATGATGGCGAGAGCGGAAGCCGATTCTGCTGAGGATCCGGAAGCCCGTTTTAATGAACTTTTCCCCGTTTATGAGGAGCGTTGCAAAGCCGAGCGGCAGGATGTGCTCGATGCTGGAGGGCTCTATATCCTGGGAACGGAACGGCATGAATCTCGGCGTATCGATAATCAGTTGCGTGGACGTTCTGGTCGCCAGGGGGACCCGGGGAAAAGCCATTTTTATCTCAGCCTTGAAGATGATCTGTTGCGTATTTTTGGTTCGCAGCGGGTCGCGTTTGTGATGGATAAACTGAAAATTCCGGAGGGTGAACCAATTGAACACGGAATTATCAGCAAGGCCATAGAAAATGCTCAGAAAAAGGTTGAGGGACATAACTTTGATATTCGTAAGCATCTTATCGAATATGATGATGTTATGAATCGACAGCGCGATGTTATTTACACCCAGCGTCGTGAAGTCTTGGGCGGGGAACAACTACAGGAAACTTTTCACGGAATTATTACCGATACTGTTGCAGATATGATTGTAGCGTTCTGTCCTGAAAAAGTTCCATCTGCGGATTGGGATTGGACACGCTTGACAAGCGATTTTTTGAATCAGTTTAATTTCCCTCCCGATCTCAGTTCTCTGGACAGTGCTAATGCCAAGCGTGATGAGCTGGAAGATATGCTGAAGAATCAGGCAATGAATCGTTTGGAGGAGAAAGAAGTAGAATTTACTTCACCGATTATGGAACATCTGATGCGTATTTTGTTGCTGCAAACAATTGATACTCAGTGGAAAGATCACCTGCTATCAGTTGATTATTTAAAAGAAGGGATTGGCCTGCGTGGTTATGGGCAGAAAAATCCAAAAGAAGAATATAAACGAGAAGCCTATAGTTTGTTTATGGATATGATGGGGCGAGTGCGGGAGGAAGTTCTACAGAAGATTTTCCGTATCCAGTTAGCGCGGGATGAAGATGTCGAGCAAATGGAGGCACAACAACGTCAGCAGAAAATATCGATGAACCGGACTGATGAAGAGGATCAAGTAAAGAAACCAATAATTCGGGAAGAAGATAAAATCGGTCGAAATGATCCTTGCCCTTGCGGCAGTGGAAAAAAGTATAAGAAATGTTGTGGAAAATAAGACTGAAATAAGCCTATGACTGAACAACAATCAAAACCGGCGATTCTCCTGATTGATGATGTGCCACTGATTCTTGATCTTCTGGAAGATATTCTGGAAAGTCTGGATTTTCCGGTACTTCGTTCTGAATCTGGGCTTGGTATTACCCATATTCTAGATCAGGAAAATGTTGCAGTGGTTTTTTGTGATGTTTCACTGCCAGATATTAACGGGGTGAATGTATTACAAATGATTAAGCAACATACCCCGGAAATTCAGGTGATCATGATTTCCGGGCAACAGGATTTTAATGTTGCTCGCCAAGTATTGCGGGAGAGGGCTCTGGATTACTTGGTGAAACCGTTTTCTCCAGAGGAAGTTCTGCAGGTCGCTAAGCAGGGGGTCAGTTCCTATTTTCACGCTGTTCATCAGAACGAGTCCAGGCTTGAAGCTCAGCGCCGGATGGCAGATCTTATCTTGCTCAGAAAAGTTGGAGAAACTGCCAGCTCTGGAAATGATCTGCAAAAGTTATTCGATCAAATCATTGATTCCATTGTTCATTCCGCCGAGGTTGAAGTTGCTTCTCTTATGTTGCTTGGAGATGATGATCTGCTGTACATCGCCGCTGCGCATGGGTTGTCTCAAGAGATTGCCAGTTCGGTTCGAATTGCTGCTGGTGAAGGAATTTCTGGCCATGTTTTGGCGACGGGTGAGCCGGTTTTGGTTCCGAATATTGATCAAGACAGCCGCTTTAAAAGTCTCGATGGTGGGTCTCGCTACAAGAATCAATCCTTACTTTCTGTGCCAATTTATGTGCGTGAAGAACTCGTTGGGATTATCAACGTCAACAATAAAAAATCTGGATATCCTTTTGATTTGGAAGACCAAAATCTTCTGATAGCAATTGCCAACCAAGTTTCACTGGCGATGGAAAACTTTGAGTTAGTAAATAATCTGCGTCAACAAACTTTGATGCTGGAACACACCAATGAAGATCTGGTGCGGGTCAATAGGGCTCGTACCCGCCTGGTGTGTAACCTGTCCCATGAGTTAAAAACCCCGTTAACTTCAATTATGGGCTATGTTGATTTGTCTCTCTCCTTTTTTAATAAGCTATCAGAAGATGAAATTAAGGATAATTTGATCCAGGTTCATGGTGAGGGAAAACGGCTGGAAAAATTGATAACCGGGATGCTGAGGCTATTCTCCATCGAATCAGAACGTGAGGTCTGGCGTTGGAAGTCCTTCGGGGTTCCTTGGTCAATAGCTGACGCTTTTCAGTACTATAACTCGAAAATGGACGAGCGGAACTTAGTGACTGAAATAGATATTCAGGATGATTTGCCTGAAATTTATGGGGATCAGGAAAAGTTCGGTATGGCTTTTAATTCTCTGATCGATAATGCTGTCAAGTTTAATCGCGATGGTGGGCGGGTTAAGATCAGAGCTGAAGTCCGAGATTTTGAAGGGCTCGATTATATTTATCTCCAAGTGTTTAATGACGGACAAACTGTCCCCCCAAGAGCTCATGAGACGATTTTTGATTCATATACCCAACTCGGGGATATCGATACAGAGAAGCCCCATGGTGTTGGGATCGGTCTGGCACTGGTCAAAGTGGTTGTTGATCGGATGAAGGGGGATATCTTTCTTGAAGAACTGTCTGAAGAAGGAACCTGCTTTGGGCTGATGCTGCCGACTGAGCAGACCTATAATATGTTGACGAGCTGATATGGATATTATGGATATTCCGGCTGGGTTCCGTTTTTCTGGAATGGCTAGCGGAATTAAAAAAACGGGTAAGCTTGATTTGGGTTTGATTGTTTCTGACCATCCTGCGGATTGTGCTGGTGTCTTTACCCAGAATAAGGTGATTGCCGCGCCATTGTTGCTGACTCAACCGAGGGTTGTCAAAGGGAAGTGTCAGGCCATTCTAGTCAACAGTGGTAACGCGAATGCTTGTACTGGTCCTGCAGGTTTGCAGGTGGCTGAAGCAACACTTGTGGCAGTTGCCAAAAAATTGCAGATAAAAGACGAATTAGTTTCGATTGCTTCCACCGGTGTGATTGGTGAGCAGCTTCCGCTAGAACCTTTTATGCAGGGGATTCCACAACTTGTGGAAGATTTATCCACGGATCATGCCACCGTTGTTGCAGAGGCCATGATGACTACGGATGCCTTTTCCAAAATTGCTGCTGCGAGGGAAGAAGGTGAAAGAAACTATAAAATCCTCGGGATTGCCAAAGGGGCAGGGATGATTCATCCTAATATGGCAACTATGCTTGGCTTTGTCCTGACTGATGCACAGATCAGCCCTGAGCTACTCAAGTCTGCGCTAAAACAGGCGGTGGAAAAAAGTTTTAATTCAATTTCCGTAGATGGTGATACTTCTACCAATGATATGGTTCTGCTTCTTGCGAATGGGGCTGCCAACTCGGCAGTGATTGAAGCAAATACGCAAGAAGCAAAAATATTCAGTCTGCATCTTGATCGGGTTCTCCTTGATCTCGCTAAAATGATTGTTCGTGATGGAGAGGGTGCAACCAAGCTGGTGAGAATCAGAGTTGTCGGTGCTGAGAATGAAGATTTAGCACGAATTGTTGCACGTTCGGTTGCGACATCGTCTTTGGTGAAGACCGCATTTTTTGGTGAGGATGCCAATTGGGGGCGAATCATTGCTGCTGTTGGTTATTCAGGAATTGATGTTGATCCAGATAGAATTGACATAAGTTTCAATCAGGTTCCTGTGGCTGTCAACGGTGTGGCGATTGGATCGGAACAGGAAGACAAAGCAACTAAGGTGCTGCAGTTAGATGAATTTGTCGTAACGATCAATCTGCATCTTGGCGAGGCCGAGTCCAGCTACTATACTTCTGATCTCAGCTACGAATACGTAAAAATTAATGCTGATTATCGAACCTGATCGTTTTTATGAATATTTCATTTATCTGATGAATAGATATTGATTATGTTTAAGCGAATTATTCTTATTATATTGGATGGTGTAGGAATTGGAGCCTCTCCTGATGCCGAGGACTATGGTGATCAAGAGGCGGCAACATTACAACATGTTGCACAAACTGTCAGTGGCTTGTGTTTGCCCCATTTGGAACATCTTGGTCTGGGGCATATTGCCTTGGTTGAAGGGGTTGCCAAAGTTTCAGACCCAGTTGGTTGTTGGGGAAAAATGGCAGAAAGGAGTCCCGGAAAGGATTCCATAACGGGTCACTGGGAAATGGCTGGAGTTGTTCTGGATCACCCTTTTGCGGTATTTCCCGATGGCTTTCCCGAAGCCATTATTACTGCTTTTATTGCTGAAACGGGTCTTGAGCCTTTGGGTAATATCGCCGCAAGTGGAACCGATATCCTCCATGATTTAGGCGAAAAACACCTTCAAACTGGACGACCAATTGTTTATACAAGTAGTGACTCAGTGTTTCAGATTGCTGCTCATGAAGATATTATCCCACCTGAACAACTTTATTCTATTTGTCGTCAGACAGAAAAAATTCTCCTTCCGTATAATATTTGTCGAGTTATTGCTCGCCCATTTAAGGGAACGTGTGCGACCAATTTTTATCGAACTTCCGGTCGCCATGATTTTCCGCGTAAACCTTTAAGTCAAACGGTCCTTGAATTGCTGCAGCAACGAGGTTTATCGACCTGTGGTATCGGTAAGATAGAGGATCTTTTTGCTGGAAAGGGACTTTCCGATTCGTTGACGACAAGCAATAATCTGGAGGGTATGGATAAAACCCTGCAGGCTATGGATAAAATTAATCAGGGTTTGATCATGACCAACCTGGTAGATTTTGATATGCTATATGGGCACCGTCTAGATAGTGCAGGTTTTGCCGTGGCATTGCAGGAGTTTGATGGTTGGCTTCCAGAATTATTCGAAAAGATGTTATCTGACGATTTATTGATTATTACTGCTGATCATGGTTGTGACCCGACGACTCCAGGAACGGATCATAGCCGCGAATATGTGCCGTTGTTACTCTTTTCCCCAGCTATTACTGCACCAATAGACTTGGGAATTCGTCAGTCTTTTGCCGATGTTGGTGCAACTGTTGCGGCCAATTTTCAGATTTCTTTGCCAACGGGGCAAAGTTTTCTCTCTCAACTTGGATAAGGGGGTTGCGGAAGTGAAGAAATTATTAGTATTGATGATTGCTATGACTATGAGTATGTCTTTTGCTCAGGCTGCTGACTTGAGGGTTGCTGATGGGACGATTACTTCAGCAATTGAAAATCAATTGCCGGTCGATAAAATTGAATCTTATCGTGCCGATTTTGGTAAGTTGTACTGTTTTACCCGAATTGTTGGCGCGCAAGAGGATACTGAAATTTCCCATGTCTGGTATTATCAGGATACCGAGTTGGCAAAAGTGACTTTACCAGTCGGATCTTCTGATTGGCGAACTTACTCGTCCAAGCGGTTTTTGCCACAGTGGTCTGGTCAATGGAGAGTTGTTGTCTTGGATGCAGAGCAGAACGAAATTGCAACAATTCCGTTCTTGCTGGAATAGATATTGATGTTCAACTAAAAAGGCGACTCGCAAGAGTCGCCTTTTTAGTTGAATGTTGTGGTCCTGACTATTTCTTTGCTCGTGCTGCTCGTTCCGCTCGTGCTTTGGCTAAATTGTCTGCCAGTCCACGATCAACAGCCATCTTCCGGCGACTTTCTGAATAGTTTTTTGATGCAAGTGATTGGCTGCGCGGGATGTCAAACTGTTTCCGATATTCTGCCGCAGTCATTTCGTGAGCTGTTTTCAGGTGTCGTGAAAGAGTCTTGAACCCTTTTCCACAGATCATGCAGTAGATTTTGTCTTTACCAAAGGCTTTTTTACGACTGATGGCCGGAGTGTCTTCAGCTATTTCGTCTTTTTCTACAACTTCACCTTTCTCCAAGGCAGATAGGGTAGAATGAACTTCATTGAGCTCAGTGATCAGTTCTTCTTTGGACATGGGAGTTGTTGATGCGTGTGCTGCAACAATATCTGCAGCCATTTCCATGATGTTTGCCATATTAACTTCTCCTGTTGTGTTTGAAGATCTTAAATATGTTCTGAGGATAACCCCCTCATGAACTTAATAGATTTTTTTATTTATGATAAAAAGTAAAACAAAAGCAAGAATAAAAACCAAGTTTAACTTATAATCAATTTTATTATAAATGAAATAACTATTTATTTGAAATTATCAGATATTTCTTTTTTATGACAGGTTTTATAGTGGATATTAGACAAACTTTGGAAGCATTTGAACAACAAACACTCTCATCTGTTGCCTGTTTAAGTTCTAAAAGCAAGGGTCGTGAGTTTCCGTCTAAGGCATGTACTATACGGACAGCTTTTCAGCATGATCGTGATCGTATTTTACATAGTAAGGCTTTTCGCCGACTTAAGTATAAAACCCAGGTTTTTCTTTCTCCTGAAGGAGATCATTATCGAACTCGGTTGACTCATACCCTTGAGGTTTCCCAGGTTGCTCGTACTATTTCAAGAGCCTTGCGCCTTAATGAAGATCTTACTGAGGCGATTTCTTTGGGGCACGATTTGGGGCATACACCCTTTGGCCATATCGGAGAACGGGTATTGAATAAACTCGTTCCTGGAGGGTTTCACCACGTTCGGCAGAGTTTGCGCGTTGTTGATATATTGGAAAAAGATGGTAAAGGTCTGAATCTGACTTATGAAGTTCGTGATGGTATTTTAAAACATTCAAAGGGTGAGGGGGGGCTGTTGACACCTGATCCTCAATCCCGCGCCCAAACTCTGGAGGGGCAGGTTGTGAGGTTAGCCGACATTATCGCTTATGTCAGTCATGATCTTGATGATGCTATTCGTGGGCATGTTATTAAAGCCACAGATATCCCAAAAGAGATATCTGATGTTGTTGGTTTGCGCCATTCCTGTAGAATTGATCGGATGATTCGTGATTTGATCAATGAATCAACCGCTGATGATGGTTGTCAGATTCGACTTTCCCCTGAGATGGATGAAACAATTCGAAGCTTAAGAAGTTGGCTTTTTGAACATGTTTATCACGCGGAATCAGTCCAAACTGAATTTGACAAGGCGTCCCATCTTTTGCATGAATTGTTTCTTTACTTTTGTGACAATGAAGATATTTTCTTGCGGTACGGAGGGCGACGATTTGCAGGTGATAGTTTGGAAGTTTCAGTTGCAGATTTTATTGCCGGGATGACAGATCGGTTTGCTCTCTCCCTTTATCGTGAATGTTTTTTGCCGAAACCGTGGAAAAGTATTTGATGTGTAATAACTTATTGGAAGTTTATTATAAAAACTTGACAGTCTCTAATCTCTATGCTAGCTTTTGAAGCTCTTTCCTTGGAAAATCAAGGAGTTCGAGAAGTTTAAGAGGGTCTATGGCAGTGGTCAGTCGCAGCAAACTTATTTTTCGTCTAGGAGGAATAGGCTTTTTATTGGAATTGGCTGATATTGTTGAGGTTGTTGATCAGATAGAGGAAGCTCTCGATCCCGGCCGTAGTGACATTGGCCAGGGGATTGTCTCAGCATTGCAATTTCGTCAAACTTGGATTCCAGTGGTTGATCCCGCATTAAAGCTGGATATTTTATCAGCTGTTAAATTGAAGAATAAAGTGGCAGTCATTTTATGTGGTTCAGAAGGAAATTGGGCGTTATTGGTGGACCAAATTGAAGAATTATCAGCAGTAGAAAACTTTCAGCCCTGTGAAATTCCTTTCCTTTTAAAGGTTGCAACCATGGGGTGCTACTCGCAGGTTAAACTTTTGAACCGAGAGCCCATGATTGTTTTTGAACCGGAACGTTACTATGGTTCGGCCGCTGTGTTGACATGAGCCGCTATGGTCTTTTTCGATTTGGAGGATTGAATTATGCGATTTCTTTATTGCATGTTCAAAAAATCCTTCAGAATGTGAAAAGCTATACGTTACCGCGTCTCCCCGGAGCAGTATCTGCTGTTCTGGTTGACGATGATCAATTGGTTCCTGTGCTTGATTTGGCTCAGGTGTTTGGAGTTGATTATCATCAAGAGAGTTCTGTCCATAGTTTTCAGGTGGTCGTTGAGTCTGAATATGGCGTTGTTGCCTTGCCATCTGACATGACTGGTCGGATCGTTGCAGAAGAAAAAGGGACATTGTCAACAATCGTCGCAGAAAAAAAAGAATTAGGAACTGTTGGCATGTTTGTTTATCAAAATGAAGAATATAATATTTTGGACATCAACTTTTTAGCCATAGAAATGACCCAGGGGTTTTGGCAAAGTCAGCCTGATACTGGTGATGCGAGGAGGCATCAATGATGAAAAAACTACTGTTGGCCGATGATAGTATTACTATTCAGAAAGTCGTCGGTATTATCTTCTCGACAGAAGAATATCAGCTTGAGATGACAGATGATGGAGATAGTGCTTTTAATCTGGCTCTAGAAGAAAAACCGGATCTGGTTATCGCTGACATTTCAATGCCTGGGAAAGATGGTTTTGAGCTGTGTCGAGCCATTAAAAGCGAAGCGAGTCTTGCACAAACTTCAGTTTTACTGTTGCCGGGTGCTTTTGACCACTTTGATGAAGCTAAAGCCGGTGAGGTTTGTGCTGATGGTTGGTTGACAAAACCATTTGAGTCACAGGCACTTTTGGATAAGGTCTCTCAACTGCTTGAGGCGGAACCGGTGAGGATGGCGGGTGTTGTTATACCGACAGATGATGCAACCTCTGCTGATGAAGCCCAAGTTGGCGTGACCGATAACGGTGAAAAATTATCTGTAGATGAAGCGGCCCTTGGTCTCGATAATATGGATAAATTAGAGCAACCCGTAGGGGAGATTGAAGAGGAGTCTCCTGACGATATATGGGATGCGGTATCTTTTGCTGAGGAAGATCTACAGAAACCTGAGATCACCGATGATGTGGACTCAGATGATGTGTCGTTCGCTGCAGATATTATGGATCCAACTGCGATAGATGATGTTGCTGTTGAGCTGGCTACTGCTAAAACTGATGAGGTTGATTTTTCTACCCCTGAAGTCACAAGTGCTTTTGTCGCAGAGGAATTTGAATCACCGATCGTAGATGAGTTTCAAGCGGAAGAATTCGTCGCAAGTGGTAGTGAAGAAGAAACTTCTGTTGAGTTCAGCGATCAAGTTGAATCTGACCCTCAGGTTGCTCCACCTGTTTTCGCTGAAGAGGCAGAGTCTGTTGATTTCTCGGTTTCCAGCGATTCTGAAGATGACTTTCAAGAGTCTACAGTGGAAATGAGTGATGCCTTTGATGATGAAGACGTCATTATGGAATTGCAGGAAGAGGATGAGCTGGATGATCTTGAGACCAAGATGCAGGAAGCGGTTGCTGATGAAGATAGTACGGTTTCCTTTGCTGAAACAGTAGAGAATGACCTTTCCGACGATGATGAAATCCTTGATCTTTCTATGGATGAAATCATTGAAGATGAACCGCTAAAAGAAAAAATAGTTGAAGAAGTTGCCGCTGAGGAACTTGAACCGTTTGTGGCAGGGGATACCGAGTTAGAAACAGAATTAGAACCAGAGCCAGAAACTGAGCCTGCTACTGAGATTGTCGACCTGATAGATGAAGATATTGAATTGGTCGAGGAAGTAGAGACTTTATCGGCAGTTGCAGAAGATGAAGATTTCTACTTTGATGCAACTGCGGATGACGATGAGGATCTGACTGACGCTGCTGCTGTGACAGCTGGTAGTGTTGGCCTTGCTACTGGGGCTGCCGCAACCTATCTTAATACCGATGGGGATGATGATTCTGCAACTGTGCAAGTTGAACAACAGTTACGTGAACTTTCCGCAGATGAATTAAAAGAAGTTGTCTCCAAAGTTGCTGGGCCGATGATTGAAAAACTGGCGAGTGAAATGATTGAACGAATCGCCTGGGAAGTTGTACCAGATCTGGCTGAATCTATGATCAGTGAAGAAATTCGTAAAATCAAAGAGGGCGAATAGCGAGTTCCACTATTCATGAAGTAGATGCTTCTCTTACGGGGGGCAGCAGGGAAATCTTGACTTCCTTGCTGCCCCCCTTTATTGTTTCTGCCCAGAAATTAATCTAATAACTACATTTATTTTAAGCAAGGATTTTCCAGTAATGAAGACAGAACTCAGCAAAGGTTACGAACCGGGACAGGTTGAAAAGAAATGGTTTGATGTCTGGGAGAAGCGTGGAGATTTTCATGCTGATGAGAATTCGTCCAAGCCCCATTATTCAATCGTTATTCCTCCACCGAATGTGACCGGTGTTCTCCATATGGGACATGCTCTGAATAATACCTTGCAAGATATTCTCTGTCGTTGGAAGCGGATGTCTGGTTACGAAGTTCTTTGGATGCCGGGGACTGACCATGCTGGAATCGCAACCCAGAATGTCGTTGAGAAGCAGCTTGCTGCAGAAAATAAGGATCGACATGAAGTGGGTCGTGAGGCTTTTGTTGATCGGGTTTGGAAGTGGCGTGAAGAATCTGGTGGACAGATTATCAATCAGCTGAAGCGGCTTGGTGCTTCCTGTGATTGGCAGCGTGAGCGCTTTACCATGGATGAAGGGCTCTCAGAAGCAGTTCGTGAAGTTTTTGTGAGCCTTTATGATGATGGGTTGATTTACCGGGATAATCGTTTGATTAATTGGTGTCCTCGTTGTCACACTGCTTTATCTGACCTTGAAGTTGAACATGAAGACAAACAGGGCAACCTTTGGCATTTACGCTATCCAGTACAGGGGACAGATCAATATCTTGTTGTCGCAACAACCAGACCAGAGACCATGCTTGGCGATACTGCTGTTGCAGTTCACCCGGAAGACGAACGTTATCGAGAACTGATTGGTAAGAGTATTTTGCTGCCGCTGATGGATCGGGAAATTCCAATTATTGCCGACGAGTATGTCGACATGGAGTTTGGTAGTGGCGCAGTCAAGATTACACCGGCACATGATTTTAACGATTTTGAAATTGGCAAGCGCCACGACCTTGAATTTATTAATGTTCTCGATGAATCGGGAATGATCAATGAAAATGGTGGTTCTTACGTTGGGATGGAGCGAAATGCCGCTCGCGTAAAGGTTGTTGCTGATTTAGATGCATTAGGATTGCTGGAGAAAGTTGATAATTACACTAATGCTGTTGGTGAATGTTATCGTTGTCGAACAATTATTGAACCCTACATGAGTAAACAGTGGTATGTGTCAGTCAAGTCCCTTGCCGCTGAAGCGATCAAAGCAGTGGAGTCCGGGCAGACTAAGATTATCCCACAACAATGGGAAAAAACCTATTTTGAATGGATGTATAATATCCGGGATTGGTGCGTCAGCCGGCAAATTTGGTGGGGACATCGTATCCCTGCATGGTTTTGTGATGACTGTGATGAGATCACTGTCTCTCGTGAAAATGTCTCAGTTTGTAAGCACTGTGGGAGTAAGAACATCCGACAGGAAACGGATGTTCTTGATACCTGGTTTTCCTCTGCTCTGTGGCCATTTTCAACTATGGGGTGGCCAGAACAAACCCAAGCTTTACAAAAATTTTATCCAACCAGTTGTTTGGTTACTGGGTTTGATATTCTCTTTTTCTGGGTTGCGCGGATGATGATGATGGGAACCAAATTTATGGGTGAGGTTCCCTTCAAGGAGGTTTATATCCATGCCTTGGTGCGTGATGCACAGGGAAAAAAAATGAGCAAAAGCAAGGGCAATGTGATCGATCCATTGATTATTGTGGACGAATATGGTGCCGACGCTTTCCGTTATACTCTTTGTGCCTTTGCCGCTATGGGACGTGATATTAAATTATCAACCGAGCGCATTGGTGGCTATCGGAACTTTGTCAATAAGCTCTGGAATGCCAGCCGCTTTACTTTGATGAATTTGGAAGATTATGAACCTGCTGAAAATAGCTTGACTGGGTTGTCTTTATCCCCGGCAGATCAATGGATTCTGGATCGCTATGCTTTTGCGGCTAAAGAAGTGAACCGGGCACTGACTACTTATAAATTTAATGATGCGGCTAGCATTCTTTATTCTTTTACCTGGCATGAGTTCTGTGATTGGTACATTGAATTGAGTAAGGATAACCTGTACGGAAATATTGTTGAAGCGCGCAGAACAACACAAGTAGTCCTGTTTACGGTATTAGAAGGACTGTTGCGAATGTTGCATCCTATTCTGCCATTTGTAACTGAAGAAATCTGGCATGCCCTTCCTGGCGAACGTGAAAGTGATTCCATTATGCAGGCTGCTTATCCGACCGGGGCTATTGTTGCTCCAGATGAAGCGGTTGTCGCTGATATGGAACTGGTGATGGATGTTATTCGGGCGATTCGCAATGTCCGTGGTGAGCTTGATGTCCCTCCAGGGAAAAAAATAAAGGTTGTTCTTGATTGTAAATCAGAGTCAGTGGTGCAGGCAATTGTGGCGGGCCAAGCCTATGTCCATTCGCTGGCTCGGGTGGAAAAACTTACAGTCGGTGTTGCGGTTGAGCGACCAAAGCAAGTTTCAACTCAGGTTGCTGGGGACGTTGAAGTCTTGATCCCCCTGGCTGATCTTATTAATGTCGCTGAAGAAGAATCGCGTCTGAATAAAGAGATTGAAAAAGTTCAGAAGGATGTTGCTTTCTTTGAGAAGAAATTGTCTAACGAGAAATTTGTTGCCAATGCCCCCCCTCAGGTTTTAGAAAAGGATCGTGGCAAGCTAGTTACTGCTGAGAAGAAACGAGAGATACTCCAACAGAGTTTAGAAAAAATACTGGCTATGAAATAAATAATTGCAGATGACCGGAAAGTATGACTTTTCCGGTCATTTTTGTAAGTGCAAACCGTTATGGTTGCTGGTCCCAGCTGCTGATTAAAATTACTCATTTCTAGATTTTTTTCTATGAATTCATAACAATATTTAGTATACAGTATACGATATGTATTTTTCTGTGAGCTCGGATAACTTTGTTTTGGGTATGCAGTTTTGTTTTGATGTCGAAAGGATGTCGAAAATGAATGGGGGGATCGGTTGCTGGCGGGGACCGCCGGGGCAACATTACATGGTTCAGTTTCAGAAGGAGAGGCGTGCTGGACCGGAATGACTTGAGCAACTATTGGTGATTGAATTTGGGAGGTAAGTCCTGATTGACAATCGTTTCACATTCTCGAGGGATATTTAACTATGAATCTGTTTAAAAGTACTGTGGGAAGAAAGATTCTGATGGCGGTGACCGGATTAATGCTGATCGGTTTTATTTCCGTCCATCTCCTTGGCAATTTGTCGGTTTTTGCGGGTTCCGATGCGATTAATGCCTATGCTAAACACCTGCACGATCTTGGCCCTTTGGTCTGGCTTTTCCGTCTGGCTATGTTGGGTTTGTTTGCTGTTCATATTACTTTTGGTATTCAGCTTTATCTGGAAAACCGTACTGCCACGCCGGACAATTATGCTGTTCAAAAAACACTGGTAACGACCTTTTCGGCTAAAACCATGGTTTTTACCGGTCTGATCGTTCTGACTTTTTTGCTTTACCACCTGCTCCATTTTACTGTGCAGATTACCAATCCTGAAACTGCTGCAAAGAACATAGAAATGGTAGCATTGGCTGATGGCCATCTTACTTTAGATGTTTTTACCATGGTGACATCGAGTTTTCAGAATGTCTTCATTGCTCTGGTTTACATGGTTGCGATGATTGCTTTAACTCTGCACATATACCACGGGTTTTCCAGCTGGGTACAAACTTTAGGTTGGAGCACTGGTACAAGCCAGGACAAGGTAACTTTTCTTGGTAGATTGATGGCTATCGGTTACGGACTGGCTTACATTGCTATTCCATTACTTCTTCTCGCTCGCATTGTGAAATAAGGGGCTTATTATGATTTTAGATGGAAAAGCACCTACAGGTCTGGTAGATACATCTTGGGATAGATACCGCGAAGACATGAAGCTGGTAAATCCTTCC
>JAOZLQ010000218.1 GCA_029934755.1 Desulfuromusa sp.
GCTTATTTAAGTTTTTTCAGCAGTTTTTTGGCTGTTTCAATCTCACTAGCTGTGCCATCAGCAACAACCTTATTTAACAAATCTCTGGCAGCTACATTATCCTCAATCTGGATCTTTGCCATCGCCAGATGCAAGGCAACAGCTGGAATTTCAGGTAGAAGTTCGTTAGCCTTTTCAAGCAGATTAAGTGCATCGCTGGCCCGATTGTTCTTGACCAAAATGTAGCCGAGAGTATCCATGATACGCGGATCATTCGGCTGTAGTCGATAGGCGCTCATGGCGTAAGTTAACGCTTCTTTATTATCGCCAAAATTATCTACCAGCAGGTAAGCCAGGTTATTCAACGCTGGAACATTTTTCTGATCATATTTGAGTGATTTTTTATAGAAATCGCGGGCTTCACCTTTATTGCCGTTACGCTCTTTGATGAAACCCAAAGAGGTGTAGGCTGGAGAAAAACGTGGCGCAGCATCAGTGATCCGCTGGTATAATTGTTCAGCCTGTTGGTATTGCCCTTCTTGCTCATAAATCCTACCAAGCTGCATTTGCAGACGTACCGGATTTGCCACAGTGGCAATCCCTTTTTGTAAAATTTCAGAAGCACCAGTTAGATCTTTCTGACTACGCAATAGGCCAGAGGACAGCAAGTAGGGGTATTCCTTGTCAGCGTCAGAATTCATCACTGCAGAAATCAATTGTTCAGCTTTGTCAGCTTGACCAGAAGACAAATATAATCGAACCAGTAAACTGTTGCCGCGCTCAGGTGCTAAACCGGATAATTTAATATAAGTTGATTCAGCATTATCCAGTTGCTTTTGCTGTAGATGTAAACCTCCCTTGAGCTCCAATAACGGCGCAGAAGTCTTATGTCCCTCCAGACCACGATCCACAATAGCGAGGGTTTCAACCATATCTTTCTTTTTCAATTGATATCGAGCTGCTGCAACAAAACCCTGCTCAGTACCGGTCGCTTCAATCGGCTTATAAATTTTATCAAGATCAGCCTCTTTACCCTGAACGTTATACAAAGCAGCAATCCCCAATAACGCTCTGAGATTACGGCTGTCTTTTACGACCACCTGTTGATACTCAGCAATTGCTTTATCATATTTCGATTGCGAAGCATGGTAAGAGGCAATATTGAAATACGGGGTCAAATATTCTGGATTAACCTGTTTAGCCTTTTCAAGTGCGGCTAATGCCTGCTCAGGTTTTTTCTGTGAAAAATATGCCGCTGCAAGATAGTTATTCAGCAAAGCATCAGCCTTTGAACCATCCATACCATCTTGCAAGTTCTGTATTGCAGCTGAATAATTTTTCTGCCGCAAATAATGGGTGACTAACATCAAACGACCATTAAGAACCTCAGGTGCTGCAGCAACTGCCTTAACTAGGTCAGCCTCCCCCTCAGCACCTTGCCCTTTTGACAAATGGAAAATTCCACGCTTCATATGCGCATCAGCAAGAGTTGGATCCAGTTCAGTTGCAGCTTCCAATTCAGCCATCCCTTTATCATATTGACCATCGGCCAGATAAGCACTGCCAAGGATATTGTGGGCATAGGCATTATTGGGGTTTGTACGTAAAACTTTCTGAATTGCAATGATCGCGTCATCAAGACGCTTTTGTTTCAGCAAGGTCATGGCAACAAGAATTCTGGCGCGTTCAAATCCAGGATTAAGATCCAGTGCTTTCTGAAATTGATTCAGAGCTATTTCATAATTTTCGAGACCATAGTAACTAAGCCCGAGGAAAAAATAGGATAGAAGGTGCTGTTGTGTTTTTAGAGAAGTCTCCAAAGCCACTTTAGCTTCTTCATATTGCCCCTGACGATAAAGGAGCAATCCGTTCAGACGCGAACCTTCAGGACGATCAGAAAAACTGCCAAGAAGTTTGTCAACTGAAACTTGAGCTGCATCCAGATCACCCAAATCCATTTGCAGAATTCCAGACATGTAGAACGCTTGAACCTGCTTTGGATCAATTTGTCCCAAAGTTTGATAAATTTGCAGAGCTGCTTCCCGATCACCGGCTCGGGTTTCAATATTGGCAAGCAGGTAATAGGCCTCGATTTCTTTGCTGTCTATAGAGATGACTTCCTGCAGATACCTCTTGGCTTGAGCAAAATCATTTTTTTGCAGATAAACCTTTGCCAAGTTTAAACGGGGCGTGACTGAACCGGAGTCGAGTTGTAAAGCTTTCTTAAAAAAGTTCTCCGCTGATTCGATATCACCAGAAGCTCCGTGAGCTCTACCGTAAATAACTAACGATTCGGCAGTTTCATGATTTTCTGCATGATATTTATCAAGTTCAAGTAGAGCTTTCTCTGGTTGTCTTTTCTGGATATAGACTGTCGCTAATTGCAACAGGATGTCTGTCTGTGAAGGGTTTTGCAGGAGTACTTTCTGAAATTCCTTTTCGGCACGGTCAAAATTACCAGAACTTAAATATGCTTCCGCAAGACCGACACGGGCTTCAATATAATTGACATCTTTTTCGAGGGCATTTTTATACAGAACCACCGCGCCACGAAAATTGCCTTCGCTGCTCAGCCGATATCCTTCCTGCAATAATTCTTCTTTGCTTTGACCACCACAAGAAACAACAAAAAGGAAGATGAATAGAATCAAAAATCGTTGCATAGCCCCCACCATCAGGAAAGTGTTTGTAATTAATGAGAAAAATAATCAAACATGCATATCGAGCTTGTATATATTGAATATCAACAGAACTCAAAATAGAACATATATTTTTAGCAGATATCAGAAAAAACACAAGAAGAATTATCGTTTTTTAATGGAATAAGATAAAAAAAGGGTGGCGCGTGAAGCACCACCCTTTAATTTGTTGTTTTATTAGTTCTATTTTTTACTTATGATTTGCGACGCTTCAAGAAAGCGAGT
>JAOZLQ010000085.1 GCA_029934755.1 Desulfuromusa sp.
AGCTTAACCGTGGTGCTCGTTTGGTTGAGATTCTCAAGCAGGGTCAATACAAGCCACTCCCGGTTGCAATTCAGGTTCTGGCTATTTATGCAGCCAATAATGGCTACTGTGATGAGTTCCCGGCAACGGCTGTACAACGCTATGAAAGTGAAATGATCTCATTCATGGAAGCTCAGCATGCTGATATCATCAAGGATCTGGCCGCGACAAACAAAATTGATGATGAACTAGAAGGTCGGATTAAAGTGGCTCTGGGTGAGTTCAAAGGTCAGTTTGTAGCCTGATTTGATAAAGGTTTGAACAGATGGCAAATCTGAAGGACATAAAAAAACGGATCGGCTCGGTCAAAAATACCCAGCAGATCACCAAAGCGATGAAGATGGTTGCTGCGGCCAAATTGCGCCGGGCTCAAGATGCCGCCGTTTCTGCTCGACCCTATGCAGAAAAACTGCAGTCAGTGATGTCAAACTTGGCACAACGGGAAGATGGAGAGGGTCATGCACTGTTGAATCAGCGCGGTACCGGTCGTGCTCTGATCGTACTGATGACGGCTGATCGTGGTCTATGTGGCGGTTTTAATGCGAACGTCTCAAAAGAGGCAGAGCGTTACATCCGTGACAATGAGCCGGGCTTCGATGCTATTGATCTGATGATCATTGGTCGAAAAGGGCGTGATTTTCTCAAAAATCGAGTTGGCGAACATATCACCAAAGTTTACGAAGATATTACCAGTGACGCGACCTATAAAACAGCCCAGTTGATCGGCCAGGAAGTTGTTGATGACTATAGCGACGAGAAATATGATGCCGTTTACGTTATCTATAATGCTTTTAAGAGCGCCATTGAGCAGATTGTCACTGTAGAGCAGATTTTGCCAATTCAGCCAAAAGAAACTGAAGAGGTTCAGGAAGGCAGCGTTGACTATATTTATGAGCCAGACCGGGGAGAAGTTCTTTCCCAGTTGTTGCCAAAAATGGTCGAAGTCCAGATTTTTCGGGCATTACTGGAATCAAATGCTTCAGAGCAGGGAGCTCGAATGTCATCCATGGACAGTGCCAGTCGAAATGCTGCCGATATGATCGACAGGCTGACACTGCAATACAATCGGGCACGTCAAGCTGCGATTACCAAAGAGTTGATGGAAATCATCTCTGGCGCAGAATCTATTAAATAAGAAGATTTCAGACATACAAGAGCTTATTCCGTTAGGATAAGAAGGAAAGGTTTCGTTATGAACATGGGAAAGATCACACAGGTTATTGGTCCTGTCGTTGACGTTGAGTTCGAGCCAGGGAAGCTGCCGGAAATTTTCCACGCTGTTAAGATTACCAACCCTTCATTGGGTGAGGATGAGTGGAACCTGGTTTGTGAGGTCGCACAACATTTGGGCGAAAACACTGTGCGTACCATTGCTATGGACTCCACGGATGGTTTGGTCCGTAGTCAGGCCGTTCTTGATACTGGTGATCAGATATTGATGCCTGTCGGTCCCAAGACTCTCGGTCGAATTATGAACGTTATTGGTGAACCAGTTGATGAAGCTGGCCCCATTGCAAATGAGAAATCATGGTCGATTCACCGTCCTTCTCCTGATTTTGTCAGCCAGTCGACCAAGGTTGAATCTTTTGAAACCGGAATTAAGGTTGTTGACTTGCTCGCTCCTTACTCTCGGGGTGGTAAAATTGGTCTGTTTGGTGGTGCCGGAGTTGGTAAGACGGTTCTGATTATGGAGCTGATCAACAACATTGCTCAGCAGCATGGTGGTTTCTCGGTTTTTGCCGGTGTTGGTGAACGGACTCGTGAAGGTAACGATCTCTGGGAAGAGATGAAGGAATCAGGTGTCCTTGAAAAAGCGGCCCTGGTCTATGGTCAGATGAATGAGCCTCCAGGTGCACGTGCACGTGTTGCTCTGTCAGCACTGACTGTTGCTGAATATTTCCGGGATGAAGAAGGCCAGGATGTTCTGTTGTTCATCGATAATATCTTCCGCTTTACCCAGGCGGGTTCAGAGGTTTCTGCGCTCCTTGGTCGGATTCCTTCCGCAGTTGGTTACCAGCCGACCCTCTCTACTGAGATGGGTGAGCTTCAGGAACGGATCACCACTACCGATAAGGGTTCTATCACTTCGGTTCAGGCAATCTACGTTCCTGCTGATGACTTGACTGACCCTGCTCCGGCGACTGCATTTGCTCACTTGGATGCAACCACTGTTCTTTCGCGTCAAATTGCTGAACTTGGTATCTATCCCGCAGTTGATCCTCTTGATTCCACTAGTCGGATTCTTGACCCTCAGGTTATTGGTGAAGAGCACTACAAAGTTGCTCGTGACGTACAGTTTGTACTACAGCGTTACAAGGATTTGCAGGATATTATTGCCATCCTCGGTATGGATGAACTTTCTGAGGAAGATAGGCAGGTTGTTGCACGCGCCCGTAAAATCCAGCGTTTCCTTTCACAGCCCTTCCATGTTGCAGAGGTCTTTACTGGTGCTCCTGGTAAGTATGTTGAACTGAAGGATACCATTAAAGGGTTCCAGGAAATTCTTGATGGCAAGCATGATGCTCTTCCAGAGCAGGCGTTCTATCTGGTTGGAACCATTGAAGAGGCGATTGAAAAAGCCAAGAGTATGGCAGCCTGATCGGTCTAAAGACTTAGATTCAAACGTAAAGGACAGTCGCAATGGCTGATAAGCTAAAACTTGAAATGGTGACACCGTACAAGCGGGTTCTCTCGGAGGAGGTTGATGAACTCACTGCTCCCGGATTTGTTGGTGAACTGGGAATTCTTCCTGGTCACACTCCCCTTTTGACCACCTTGAAGGTTGGAGAGCTGACCTATAAAAAAGGGAATGAGGTTTTTCATATCGCGGTGAACTGGGGCTATCTTGAAGTCGAAGAAGATACCGTTACGGTTCTGGTTGATACGGCAGAAACCGCAGATGAAATTGATTTAGCCCGTGCTAAGGCGGCTTTAGGGCGTGCTGAAGATGCTCTCAAAACTTTGCCCCTTGAAGATAAAAAATATATGATTATGGAAGCTGCTTTGCAGAGAGCTTTGATTCGAATTCAGGTGGCTGACAAAGGCCATTAGAAATGTATAAATAGCTATTATTATTGTTATAAAGGGCATCTCATTTGAGGTGCCTTTTTTTTGTTAAGTGAGGATGGCGGTTATAAAGCCATAGGGGAATGGTGGATCTTTCAAGTAAACGTAAATCTGAACTTCAAGGAAAGTTGGAAAAGGAAGGATAATAAGGGCAGAAGTGTATTTATTGTTGCTGTTATTCTTATGATCAAAACCACAGAAAGAGGCAATAAAGGTTGAAATGAGTTGACTTTCTGCCAACATGAAGATTTATTGATGGATTGAGTATACGTCCTCAATATTTTATATTTTTCCCAAAGGTAGAATGAATATGGCGAATAAACCAATATCAGAAAGATTTACTTGCCTTACCATTGCTCTTGGCTACTTTATCGTCAGCGGATTGTGGGCTCTTATCGCGAATAAAGTTTTCGCAGCACTATTAGGTCAACCTGCTCTTGCCCAGAGATCGGTAGGGCCCGGCTATTGGTTCTTTATCGCCCTCTCAGGTGGAATGCTTTATTGGTTATTGGCCTATTGGGAGATTGCCATTGCTGAATCTCAGAAAAGTTTGCAAAAGGTCAACCGTTCGCTGAGAAGTTTCAGTGCTTGTACCAAGGCAATGACCCGAATGGACAATGAGTTAGAGCTGATGGAAGAGATTTGCCGCATTTGTGTGGAGGTCGGTGGTCATCGCATGGCGTGGGTTGCTTTTGGTGAGGATAACACGGAAAAAACCTTGAAATCAGTTGCACATTGGGGGGCAGAAGGTTGCTTTCTGGAAGATCTGCAGGCGAGTTGGGCTGATACTGAGCGTGGTCGAGGCCCGGCTGGCACAAGTATCAGAACCGGTAAAATTACTGTATTTCACAACTTGCTGACTAATCCCCTCTATCGTCCTTGGCGAGAAGCGGTTGAAAAGTGTGGTTATACATCTTGTATTGCGTTGCCTCTTATTGACGAAGGAAAAGTCTTTGGATCTTTGGTGATTTTTGATCAGCAGCCGCATGCATTTGATGTTGAAGAAGCACAACTCTTGGAAGAACTGGCAGAAGATCTTTCTTATGGGATTAAGGGGTTGCGTTTAAAAGTAGAAAGTCAGCGAGAGATAGAAGAACGTTTCATGTTGGCGACGGTGATGGATCAGACTTCAGATGGAGTTATCACATTTGATTCTGAAGGGTTCATCCAATATATCAATCCTAGCTTTGAACTACTTTGCGGTGTCCCGGCAGAAGAAGGTATCGGGGTCAGTATCCATGATTTTGAATGTTCCCGACGAAATCCTATTTTTTATCGAGCTATCTTAAGTGTGTTTGCAGATAATAAGGTTTTGAGTGGTCATTTTGTCAATAAAAAAAGGGATGGTACCGAATATGACATGGACGCACGGGTTGCGCCAGTTTTTGGTGATTCTGGGCAGGTTGTTCGTTATGTCGCAACAATTCGTGATGTCAGTGAGGCCGCAGGGTTGCAAAGACAGCTGCGGCAAGCACAAAAAATGGAGGCCATGGCAACCCTTTCTGGGGGCATTGCCCATGATTTCAACAATATTCTTGCCATCATCATTACCAATATGGAGATGACCCTTGAAGATGTTCCAGAAGATAGTCCGTTATATGGTTCTCTAGAATTAGTTTTAAAAGCAGGATTAAGAGGGAAAAATCTAGTTAAACAGTTCTTGACCATCAGTCGTCAAAATGAACAGCCTGAAAAAACGGTTCAGCTTGATGGAATTATTGAAGAATGCTTATCGTTGCTACGTTCAACTCTGCCGACAACGATTGAATTGCGTAAGAGTATTGTTACCGAGTCAGGGCTCATTGTTGCAGATCCGACCCAGATTAACCAGGTTGTTATGAACCTCTGTACTAATGCCGGTGATGCCATGCGAGAAAAAGGGGGAATTCTTGATATCAGTCTGAGTGATATTAGTCTGGCTGCGGATGATATTGTTCGTTATCCGGGATTACACCCAGGGGAGTATATTAAACTGGTTGTTGCTGATACCGGGCATGGAATGACTCGGGAAGTTATGGACAGAATCTTTGATCCGTTTTATACAACAAAAGCACAAGGGAAAGGGACAGGGCTGGGTCTCTCAATTGTTCATGGTATTATCAAGAATCATCGTGGGAATATCTCCGTCAATAGTATTATTGATATTGGGACAACTTTTACGATTCTCTTTCCGAAAGCGGAGAGAGAGAATAATAATGCGGATGTGGATGTGGTGCCAAAAATAATGAACGGACAAGGGCATATTCTGTTTGTTGATGATGAAGTAGATTATATGGCAGGGATGAAAAAGGGGCTGGAGCGTTCGGGATATGTGGTGACTGCAGAGACGGATAGTCGTAGAACTTTGGAGCTTTTCCGGAAAACTCCAGATATTTATGATTTGGTTATTACGGATCAAACTATGCCACACTTAACGGGTGTTATGTTGGCGCAAGAGTTGTTGAATATCCGTGCTGATTTGCCAATTATCCTTTGTTCTGGCTCTTCACCTGGAACGGATGCTGCGGTAAACCCTGCTACTGCTAAAGCAATTGGAATTCGTGAAGTATTGATGAAGCCGGTTGAAAGAAACGAAATTAATCGTGTTGTACAACAATTGCTAAATCCAGGATCTGATTAAATTCATAGAGGGAAACGATGGCAAAGATACTGATCATAGATGATGAAGAGATGATGTGTGCCACTCTATCGACTTTGGTGGGACGTAAAAAACATGTCGCTACAAGCGCTATGACCTTAAAGGAAGGTACCGAACTTGCGGTCAACGGTGATTTTGATGTGGTTTTTCTGGATGTCAAAATGCCTGATGGGAATGGGTTGGATGCCTTACCGACGATAGAAGCGAGTCCCTCGAATCCAGAGGTTATTATTATGACGGGTTTTGGTGATCCTAATGGAGCTGAATTGGCCATTAAATGTGGAGCCTGGGATTATATTGAAAAAGGATTCTCCATTAAAGAAATAACCTTGTCATTGGAAAGGGCGTTGCAATACCGCAAAGAAAAACAGGAAGCGGATCATAAGCGCAAGCCAGTGCGCTTGCAGCGGAAGAATATTATTGGCAATAGCCCGGCTTTGAACAAATGTCTGGATATGGTGGCACAGGCAGCTGAGAGTGATGCCAATGTTTTTATTACTGGTGAAACGGGAACTGGAAAGGAGCTATTCGCTCGGGCGGTTTATGAGAACAGTCTACGGAGTGAAGAGAACTTTGTGGTTGTAGACTGTACTTCATTACCTGAGACATTGGTTGAGAGCCTTCTATTTGGTCATGAAAAAGGCTCATTTACCGGTGCAGATCGGGCGCAAAGTGGTTTAGTTCGGCAGGCACATAAAGGAACTCTTTTCCTTGATGAGGTGGGTGAGTTGCCGATGTCGTTACAAAAATCATTTTTGCGGGTTCTTCAGGAACATCGCTTTCGGCCCGTAGGAAGCAATAAAGAGGTTGAAAGTGAATTTCGCCTTATTGCCGCAACTAACCGCGACTTAGACGCAATGGTTGAGAGTGGAGAGTTCCGCAGTGATCTATTATTTCGATTACGAACCTTTATTATTGAACTGCCACCTCTCCGGGAGAGGCGTGAAGATATTAAGGAGCTGGCCAGGTACAATATCGATAAATTTTGTAACCAGTATGGCTTGGATTCAAAAGGGTTTTCGCCTGAGTTCTTAGAAACACTGATTAATTACCCCTGGCCGGGAAATGTGCGAGAATTTGTTAATACTTTAGAACGTAGCCTGACAACGGCCCGTTTTGATCAAACCCTGTATCCGAAACATCTTCCCAGTCATATTCGGGTTCAAGTTCGGCGTGCGGAAATGGAGGCTGGATCCAGTGAACCAGCAGAAGAAAGTAAGCTAGTGATCGGATCCCTGCCGAAACTGCAGGAGTTTAGAGATAAAATTTATGCACAAGCGGAAAAAGAATACCTATTAGAACTGATGGAGGTCACGGGGGAAAATATACCGGAAGCGTGTCGAATATCAGGACTTTCCCAATCTCGACTCTACGCATTATTGAAAAAAAATTCTATTTCTCGCACCGATTAATCTTTTGTCTAGAGGTAATCCTTCCCATTTAGCAGTAAAATTCTTGTTGAACAGTAAATATCTTAACTTGAAAGGATTTATTTCTGTTTACGATCAAATTGATTAACCCTGAATCTGGCAAAATGAAGCGGTTTGAGACGGGTTTTAACCGAGTTTGCAGAAAAGAACTATCTTTAGTCAAGTTGGCATGCACAGTGCTTCAATTTTATATCAGACAAAATATTAACGTTTAAAATTAATTTCAGAAGGATAGTCAAGACATGATGTTCTCTCAGCAGATGAAGCTCTCAGAGTTGCAGACATTTCAAGAACGCTTAATCAAAGGACAAGATTCTTCCGATCAGTTGTCCAATTTCTTGCAGGATTTAAAGATAGAAATTGATCTTCCAGGCATTGAAGGAAAGGATCTAGAATTAAGTTTTTCAGGGGATACTGTGACGATCAGCAGGACAGAGAGCGCTGAGGATAAATATTTGCAGCTAGAGTCTGGGAGTATTATCGCTAAAAATATCAAAACTAAGGTTGCGCTTGGTATCGTAGGGCGGATAGCAAAAACGGATGATCCCGTTGTGATTTTTGGTGAAAATGGGACAGGAAAAGCTTTATTTGCTCATACCATCCATCAGCACGGCACGCGGAGAGAACAGCCTTTTATCACCATTTCTTGTGGCACTATTGATAAAGATAGAGCTGAACAGCAAATGAAAGATTCCCTGGTTGATGTTGGTGTGGGGACATTGCTGCTTGATGATATCCAAGATTTGGATGTTGATGCCCAGAGAATACTGCAAAAACTTATTCAAACTCCGGTTGAGCAAAAGCATTTTCGAGTCATTACCGCGACCAGCGCGGATTTATATGAGTTGGTGCGAAAAGGAGAATTTTCTGCCGAACTCCTGGCTATTCTGCAGAATTGCTATATTGAACTGTTACCGCTACAGCAACGACAAGAGGATATTGAAGCTTTGGTGTCTTTTTATAATACAAAGATTTGTCAGAGCCGTGGATTGGAACCGAAAAATATTTCACCTGATCTATTACGTATGCTTGAAACCTATCATTGGCCGGGAAATGTTCTTGAGCTGGTCAATACGGTGGAACAATTACTCATGACGGCGCAAAACAAGCCGACACTTTTTGCAAAAGATCTTCCGGCCCATATCCGCATTCAAACTATTAAATCTTCAGCAGCACAGAAAAAAGGAATTTGATGGCTATTTTGTGAAATGGTATTGGAATTTATAGATCCGCCTTTTGTAGAAATGACCCCTTCTGATTATTCTGCTTACCCTCGATGTTTTGTTGTCAATAACTCTCCTTCTAAGCTCAATGGCTCTCCTGTCTGACAGGAACATTCTTTTTAAACAGGAATTTTCGTGTTCATCGGGAGAGATAAGAACCTTTATTAAATTCATGATATTACATAAGTTGTTGATATTAAATAGATTAACCGGATTTCAATAAATTGGCATGTTGATTGCTATAGATATTGGTCAAGAACTAGAAAACATTCTCTTCGGGGGATGTTGATTAACACTCAATCAAAGTAATCTGCTAACTGGAAATGGAGTAAAGCTATGAAAGCTAGAAAATTATTGATTGCTGATGGGGATACAGTAGCCCGGAAACAAATGGCTGATTTCTTTGAAAACTCACACTATGAAGTTGAAACGACTGCTTCAGCAGCTTACGCGATAGCAAAAATTGTTCAGAAGCAAGAGCCTTTGGTTATTCTGGGTGATACATTTGAAGAAAAAATTGCATCGGTTGATGTGATCGCTTTGATGCGCAAGTGTAATAAAAATTTACGGATCATCTTGGTTTCTGATGATAGTTCATTGGAAACTTTGCGGCGGATTCGTGAAGATGGAATTTTCTATCATGCATTAAAACCACATAGCCAGGAAGATAACGAAGAACTGCGTTCCGCAGTGGAATGTGCCGTTGAAAGTTTTCAACCGGCAATCAGCTGAATTTATCGAAACTAATATCATTCATATAAAAGGAGTTCATCATGAAAAAAATAACTCAAATTGCTCTTTCAGGAATCGTATTGCTCTCAACTGTTATGCCTGCTTTTGCAGCAACAGGTGCAAGAGAAGATAATAGTATGACATTGGTCTATATATTCTTAGGTGTCTGTGGCTTGATTATTTTTCTTCAGCTGATTCCAGTTTTTGCTCTGGGCTTTGGTATGATCAAGGGGCTGTTTAGTCGCAAAGGGGATGCAGCTCAAAACCATTGATCCAAAGGATAGGTTTTCTTGTTTTCAAGAAACACAGTTGGTTTGATTTTATCTAAACAAACTTAAATAGATTTACTTCTAAGCGGCCTGGTTCTGAAAAGAAT
>JAOZLQ010000009.1 GCA_029934755.1 Desulfuromusa sp.
AATTCTATTGGTGCACAGAGCTTGGTAGAGGGAGACTCTTATAATTTGGTCATCAGTGCCAGCGATCCTGATGATAATCCCCTTACTTACAGTGCAAGCAATCTTCCTTCGGGGGCAGTTTTTATCTCCTCAACTCGTTCCTTCAGCTGGATACCTGATAATGATCAAGCGGGTACCTACCATGTGACATTCTCGATCAGTGATGGTTCGCTCAGCGATTCTGAAACCGTTACTTTGACTGTTGAAAATGGCAACGAAACGCCGGTTCTGGATTCGATCGGCAGTCAAACGATAGGTGAGGATTCCCTGCTGACATTTGTGGTGACAGCTAGCGACGTGAACGATGATAGCCTAAGTTACAGTGCTGCAGGGCTTCCAACTGGTGCTGCATTTGATATGGAACAGCAGCGTTTCAGCTGGACACCTGATTACACTCAGGCAGGTAATTTTTCTGTGCAAATCACTGTAACAGACGGAGTGTCCAGCGATTCCGAAACTGTTGAAATAACGGTTACGAACAGCAACCGGCCACCTGTCATCAGTGGCACTCCTGATAACTCAGTTATGGCAACAACAGGTTATTCTTTTACTCCGGGTGCCAGCGATCCTGATGATGATTCCTTGTCTTTCTCCATTGTTAATCAACCGAGTTGGGCGACGTTTAATCCTGCCACAGGTAAATTGAGTGGTACACCGACAGAAGCCCAGGTGGGTACAACCACCGCTATTGTTATCAGTGTTAGTGATAGTATGACGAGTGCTTCATTATCACCATTTTCTATTGATGTCATTGCTTATGTCCAGCAGGACTCGGATGGTGATGGAGTCCTCGATCATCTGGATGCTTTCCCCAATGATAATAGTGAATGGGAAGATACGGATGGTGACCAGATTGGCAACAACAGTGATCTGGATGATGACAATGATGGGATTGCCGATGTACGTGATGGTTTTCCACTAGATAACACTCAGGCTGGCTGGATTATTTCAGCAACTGCGGTAACGGGTGGATATTTGACTCCAGAAGGAGAAACCTCCGTACTGTATGGTGGTTCTCAGAGCTATCAACTGACGCCAATGGCTGGATATTACATTCATGATTTATTGATTGATAATGTCTCTGTTGGTTTGGTTGCCAATTATGCATTTGAAAATGTTGGTGACCACCACAGTATTACCGCAGTTTTTGTCTCGATTCCAACTGGACTCAGTTATGATCCAATCGCATCAGGGCTTATTGGTGTTGAGCGGATTGATGGTGGCGATGACAGCACCAACCTGGTTAACAGCAAACCGAAGCAGGATCTTGACTATCAATTCCGGATTGTTCTGCGTGATTCCATTGCGGTTGATCAGCGCCGGGTTTTCTTGATTCTTGATAATTATAAATACGAAATGGATATTGATGATGGAGTGCTTGCCAGTGGTGCTGACTATGTCTTTACAACCCGTTTGGGAGCCGCTTTCTTACATCAATTCTATTTTAGTGCTGAAGATGTATCCGGTAACCAAGTGTGGCGTTATCCGCAAAGTGGTGATTTGCCAGGCCCTGCAGTAGAACTCCTCAATGGCAAGAATGTTGTTGGTATCGCTGCAAAGATCAATGCTCATGCCTTAAGTACAATTGAAGTTTTCAATGATGATCAGGTCTATCGTTGGGTTCCTGAATCAGAGCCGAATGGCCAGTTTGACTTGGCAGATTCCGGAGCACCTATTGCTTCGGGTGAAGGTTATGTTTTGAAACGTACTTCTGGATCTACATTAGCTGATCTCAGTATTTATGGTGAAATTGTCGATGCTGAGCATGAGTTTCAAGTTAACTCTGGATGGAATCTGCTCAGCAATCCTTATGGTGGGAATGTCAAACTGGCAGATGTTGAAATTCGGTTGGGAGATGCTGCCCCGGTTCCATGGTTGGTTGCTGCGACCAATAATCTGGTTGTCGATGCAATTTATTCCTATCTTGGTACCGATTGGGGAAATAGTAATGAATTTTCCAGTGCAGCGGGAACTGATTCAGCAATTCTAGTCCCATGGATTGGTTACTGGATCTATGTGAATCCAACTGAACAGGATATCTCGTTGATCATTCCAAAGCCTTTGCAGTAACAGGAGAATGGCTATGAAAAGATTTTGGACAAAAATTATATCTCTGTTTGCTTGTCTCTCCTTATTGCTGTTATCAGCCTGTGGTGGCGGTGGAGGAGGGGACTCGAGCGCAACCAGCAGAGCTGCTGACGATGGAAGCACTGCTACGTTGACAACATTAACTGGAACTGTTGCCGATGGTTATCTTAGAGATGCCCGAGTTTTTCTCGACCGGAATAATAATCGTATCTATGACAATGGTGAGCCGACGGCACAATCAACAACTGGCGGGGTTTACACATTAAATGTCAGTCCGGGAGAGGGCGAACTTTTTCCTGTTGTAGTGCAAGTGATTGCTGGACAAACGGTTGATGAAGATACCGGAACCACTGTTGTCAATAGCTATTTATTGGAATCATTGCCGGGACGCTGGGAATTTGTGTCTCCTTTGACAACTCTGGTTAAATTGGAATGTGATAAGAATCCATCTCTTTCGGCGCAACAGGCAGAGATTGTGGTTCTCTCCCAACTTGGAATCGCCGACACGGTATCACTTTTCACTGATTATCTTGCATCTGGAAGTGTTGATGAGATCTTAGTTGCAGAATATAGGCGTGCTCACAATGCGGCTCAAATAGTGGCTCATCTTATGGGGAGCTTGCGGGAAAGTATTTCTCAAAATTTAGGTGGGTTAATCGATGATGATGAGCAAATACTCGTATCTTATATGGTTGCTGATCAAATTCTCTGGCAGGCCTCATTGATTGAACAAGCTCTTGATGACGAGCGAAACCTGGGGGTGGAGATTGATGTCGCTTCCGTAACCAATGCAGTCAGTGCAGAAATCAATATTGATGATTTAGATGTCGCAATGTTGGTTCTTTACGAGGAAAGGTTGGAGCAAAACTTTGAAACGTGGGATATGCAACCACCGCAAATTCAGAGTCAGTTGCCCCCTGCGGATGATACCGCTTCGGTTGATGTCATTGTATCAGTTTTCTTTGATGAACCACTTGATGAAACTTTGTTGACCAACGGCATTGTCGAATTATCAGGGCCGAACGGATTAGTCTCCGGTAGCCTGAATTATGATTCTGAACACATCAGTTTGACGTTTACTCCAAGCCAGTTACTGCTACCGTTTAGTTATTATCAGGTAACCCTGAAGGGTATCCTTGCTGATACTCTTGGTAACCCATTGGGGGAGGATTACATTTGGGCGTATACAACGATCTTTGATCAAATGCCACCACCACTTCCAGATTTTTGATGGTTTAGTCTAACGATTATCTGCTTTGTTAGGCGATAATTCTTATGTTTTTTTAAATACGAAAAGTGGCAGCATTCATATAGTGATGCAGCCACTTTTTTGTTAAACTTTCGATGTTTTTAAGAAAAAGTTTTATTTTCCTGTTCCTGGACGCGAATAAAGGTTGTTCGCTTGGTCAGTTCTTTGAGTGCCGAAGCCCCTACGTAAGTGCAACTGGAACGAACCCCTCCTAGAATATCTTTGACTGTGTTTGCTACGGCTCCCCGATAAGGAACCTCTACGGTCTTTCCTTCTGATGCACGGTACTCAGCGACACCGCCAGCATGTTGTTCCATCGCTGTTCCTGAACTCATTCCATAAAATTGCTTAAATTGTTGACCGTCACGTTCAATCAACTGACCACCACTTTCATCGTGACCGGCCAGCATTCCACCCAGCATAACAAAATCAGCACCACCACCAAAAGCTTTAGCAACATCTCCAGCACTGACACAACCACCATCAGAGATGATGCGCCCACCCAGACCATGAGCGGCATCGGCACATTCAATGACAGCTGATAGTTGCGGATAGCCAACCCCGGTTTTAACCCGAGTAGTACAGACTGAACCCGGCCCGATACCAACTTTGACAATGTCCGCACCGGAAAGAATTAATTCTTCAACCATTTCTCCAGTCACTACGTTGCCAGCCACGATTGTTTTATCAGGGAAATTGTCACGACAGAGCTTGACGAAATCAACAAATGACTCGGCATAGCCATTGGCCACATCGATGCAGATAAAATCAAGTTTTGTATATTGTGAAAGAATATTTTTTAAATGACCAAAGTCGGCTTCAGCAGTACCAGTACTGACCATAATCCGTTGATAAATCGCATCATCCTGTTGATTAAGGAAGTCTCGCCATTGTTGCAGACTGTAGTGTTTATGGATTGCTGTCAGTAGACCGAAATTGGCAAAAACTTTTGCCAGTTCGAAGGTCCCAACTGTATCCATGTTGGCGGCAATAATTGGAGTGCCGGTCCACTCACGTTGGCTATGTAAAAACGTGAAGGTTCGTTCCAGATTGACTTGGGAACGGCTTCTTAATGTTGACCGTTTGGGGCGAATGAGGACATCCTTAAAGCCAAGTTTTAGATCAGATTCAATACGCATCAGGTTTCCTTACTGTATCGTTTATAGTTGTCAGATTATTAAGTTCAGTGATTAAGCTGTTCTTGGAAAATAGCGCAATTTGAGTTTCAGGGAAAGGGATGATTCTGCTTGAAGATTATTGACCAGTGAACTCTGGCGATGCTACTGTTTCGAGACTGAAAAAAAATTGTTCAGATCTAGTTATGGTCGAATTGTGCTATGGCGAAAACTTCTGATTTATGCAGCTTCCCTTGTAGTTTGTGTACTAACCGTCCCCTTTGGATAAAGTATAGCACTTATGGAACACTCTAATTTCGTTCATCTTCATTTGCATAGTCAATATAGTCTTCTTGATGGGGCGATCAAGCTTGATGCGCTGGTTTCCCGAGCTAAAGAATTCAAGATGCCGGCAATCGCGGTCACTGATCACGGCAATATGTTTGGTGCCATTGAATTTTATACCAAAGCGATGGATGCAGGGATCAAACCGATTGTTGGCTGTGAAGTTTATGTTGCTCCCGGATCTCGTTTTACCAAAGGGAATGCCCGCGGTTCTTCAGAGGCTTCCTACCACTTAGTTCTGCTCTGTATTAATCACACTGGATACAAAAATCTCTGTCATATGGTTTCTGCTGCTTATCGCGAGGGGTTTTACTATAAGCCACGAATCGATTGGGATTTGCTAGCTCAGCATAATGAGGGATTGATTGCTTTATCAGCCTGTCTTGGTGGAGAACTGCCAACGCTAATTAATCTTAATCATCCCGAGGAAGCACTGGAACGTGCTACTCAGATGGCGCAGATTTTTGATGAACAGCGTTTTTATCTTGAATTACAGGAAAATTTTTTACCGGAGCAGGCCAAAGCGAATGCGGGTCTTATCTCGATCGGCAAAGAGTTGGATTTACCGCTGGTCGCAACCAATGATTGTCATTATCTTTCCCGTGAAGACTCTTTTGCGCACGAAATATTACTTTGCATCCAGACCGGTAAAACTATGGATGATCCGAACCGGATGCGTTTTCCCAATGATGAATTTTATGTCAAATCACCACAAGAGATGATTCAGTTATTTCCGGATCAACCCGAAGCGATTTCTAATACGATTCAAATTGCTGAACGCTGTAACCTTACTCTTGATTTTAAAACCTATCACTTTCCTCAATATGAAAAGCCTGTCGATAAAACTCTTGATGAGGTACTGGAAGAGCAAAGTCGAGTTGGACTTGAAGAACGTCTCAATGAAATTCGCAAACTCCGTGATTTAAGTGAAGATGATCTTAAAGTTTATCATGATCGTCTGGAAGAGGAGCTGACCTGTATTGAAGAGATGGGCTTTCCCGGATATTTTCTGATCGTTGCCGATTTTATTAACTGGGGTAAAGATCAAGGCATTCCGGTTGGTCCAGGGCGTGGATCAGCAGCCGGTAGCCTGGTTGCATACGCAATTCGCATTACCGATATTGATCCAATTCCCTACAATCTTTTGTTTGAACGTTTTTTGAATCCTGAGCGGATATCGATGCCAGATATTGATGTCGATTTTTGTATCTATGGTCGTGAGCGGGTTATTGATTATGTTCGGCAGAAATATGGATCAGAAAATGTCGCTCAAATTATCACTTTCGGTACGATGCAGGCTAAAGGTGTGCTACGTGATGTCGGTCGGGCACTGAATATACCTTATGGTGAAGTGGATAGAATCGCCAAACTTGTTCCCAATGTCCTTGGTATTACCCTGAAACAGGCGATAGATCAAGAACCACAACTAAAGGCTCTGGTCGAAAAAGATCCCAAGATTAAAGAGCTGGCGAAAACTTCGCTGGCTCTTGAAGGGTTGACGCGTCATGCGTCTACCCACGCTGCCGGGGTTGTGGTGACACCGAAGCCGCTTCCTGAATATCTTCCCTTGTATGTTGATCCAAAGTCTGGCGGTCAAGTCACTCAGTATCCAATGAGCTATGTTGAAAAAATTGGATTGGTCAAGTTTGATTTTCTCGGTTTAAAAACTTTGACGGTGATTGAAAATGCTATCCAACTGATTCGTGTAGGTAAAGAATCTACTTTTGATCTTCGACTCATCCCTATCGATGATACGAAGACATTCGAATTGCTTTCCCGTGGTGAAACAACCGGAGTTTTTCAGCTGGAATCGAGTGGGATGAAAGAATATCTGGTTAAGTTGAAACCAAACTGTTTTGAAGATCTGATTGCAATGGTAGCTTTGTATCGGCCTGGACCTTTGGGTTCGGGAATGGTTGATTCGTTTATCAAGCGAAAGCATGGAACTGAACAATTTAAATATGATTTTCCGCAGTTAGAGCCAATTCTTAAGGATACTTACGGAGTTATTGTCTATCAGGAACAGGTTATGCTGATTGCCCAGATCCTGGCGAATTACAGCTTGGGTGCTGCCGACTTGTTGCGTCGGGCAATGGGTAAAAAGAAGGTTGAAGAAATGGCCAAACAAAAGAAGAGTTTTCTCTTCGGGGCCGCTGCCAATAAGCTGAATCTGAAAAAAGCTGAAAGCGTTTTTGATCTGATGGAAAAATTTGCTGCGTATGGTTTTAATAAATCCCATTCGGCGGCCTATGCACTGATTGCTTATCAAACGGCTTATCTTAAAGCGCATTATCCGGTTGAGTTTATGGCTGCGCTTTTGACCGAGGATATGGAAAATACCGATAAGGTGATTAAAAACATCAGTGAAGTGCGTGCGATGGGAGTCGAAGTTCTGCCTCCAGATATCAATGCTTCTGCACGGTCTTTTACTGTTGCAGAAGAGATCATGCGTTTTGGTCTTGGTGCCGTTAAAGGTGTTGGTTCAGCGGCTCTCGATTCAATCCAACTAGTCCGCAAAGATAAAGAATTCAACTCATTGCAGGATTTTTGTGAGCGTGTCGACTTGCGCAAGGTTAATAAAAAAGTTGTTGAAGCTCTAATAAAATGCGGTGCCTTTGATTCTCTGGGGGGAAAGCGCGCCCAGTTTTTTGCTGGTTTTGAAGACGCAATGGAAATTGGCCAGAGATTGCATAAAGAGCGGGAATCAGGTCAAGATTCTTTGTTTGGTAGCAAAGAAATTCTATCTGTCGGGGGTAACGGTTATGGCACTCTTCCCGATGTTGAGGAATGGGATGAAAAAATTCTGCTGAGTTACGAAAAAGAGGCCCTTGGCTTTTATGTCAGTGGCCATCCGTTAGCGCGTTACAGTGATTCAATCAAACGTTTTGCAACCTGTGAGGCTGCTGGATTGCCAGAACGTACCGATAAAGAACAGGTACGCGTGTGCGGAATTATATCGGGAATTAAGGAACTGATCACCAAAAAAGGTGACAGAATGGCATTTGTCACCCTGGAAGACTTGAGTGGATCGGTTGAAGTTATTGTCTTCCCCGAAATTTACACTGCGGCAATGGAATACTTGAAGGGTGAAGATCCATTGTTGGTCAGCGGTGAATTAGATGTTGGAGAAGAGGCCTGCAAAATACTTGCGACGGAAATCTCTCTCTTGCGTGATGTCAAAGAGACAATGGCCAAGCGAGTCCACATCCGCTTGACAACTCCGGGATTAGACGAGTTACAGATGCGACAACTCAAAGGGATTGTGCAGCGCTACCGTGGCAATTGTGATGTGCAGTTGCATATTGTTATACCAAATCGCAGTGAAACGATTATTACCTTGCCCGAGCAGTTGAAAATGGCAGCGACTGATGAGGCCATGGTTGATGCCGAGGCATTATTTGGCTATAGCGTGATGAATTTTGAGTAGCAATGGGTTGCGAAGCTATCATACTTGACCTCTGCACTCCGAAGTTTTATTGTGGGATACTTTTAAGAATTGATTGAAAATACCCGTTGACTAATGTCCGTTGCCGGGCAGGGAGAAGTTAGATGAACCAATACCTTGATTTTGAACAGCCGATTGCTGACCTTGAAACGAAAATAGGTGAGTTACGTGAGTATTCAACTGATAATGTCGATTTTTCCAGTGAGATAAAAAAGCTTGAAAAAAAAGCGGGTAAGCTGAAGAAGGATGTCTATTCAAATCTTAGCCGTTGGCAGAGAACCCAGTTAGCCCGGCACGCCAAGCGGCCTTATAGCCTTGATTATATCGAGCGTATTTTTACAGATTGGTCTGAAGTTCATGGCGATCGAAATTATCGCGATGATCCCGCTCTGGTTTGTGGTTTCGCCCGAATCGACGGAAAGCCCTGTTGTGTTATCGGTCATCAAAAAGGTCGAAATACCAAGCAGAAGGTTTACCGGAATTTCGGTATGCCAAATCCCGAAGGTTATCGGAAAGCGTTACGTGTGATGCAGCTGGCCGATCAGTTTGGCTTGCCGATCTTTACTTTTGTTGATACCCCTGGGGCTTTTCCTGGTATTGGTGCCGAGGAGCGTGGTCAGGCAGAGGCCATCGCCAGAAATTTAAGGGAAATGGCTATGTTGCGTGTTCCCGTGATTGTAACAATTACGGGTGAAGGTGGTTCTGGTGGTGCATTAGCCATAGCCGTTGGCAATCGGGTGTTGATGATGCAGTATTCGGTCTATGCGGTTATTTCTCCAGAAGGTTGTGCCGCTATTCTCTGGAATGATGGAACCAAAGGGCCACAAGCCGCGGAGGCGTTAAGGCTGACAGCGCAGGATGTCGATAGCTTGGGTACCGTCATTGATGAAGTTATTCCAGAGCCTCTCGGAGGTGTCCATCAAGATCATGATCAGGCTGCGGAGACACTCAAAGAATATCTATTGAAGCATCTAGCTGAGCTGGAAGACTATTCCCCAGAGGGTTTGATCGAACAACGCTATCAGCGTTTTAGAGCTATAGCTGAGTTTGAAGAACCAAAATAGTGGTCTAATGACTTTGTTGTTCCTTGTTTTTCGACTGTCGCTCTATTTCGCTTTTGTTTTATTTCTGGCAAGCTGTGGTGGACATACCACCAGGGTTATTGAAACACTGGAAACCCGTGAGTTGGAAGGGTGGCAAAAGCCCTATGAGGTTGATGGTCAACGCTATCAGCCTTTACGTGATCACCAAGGGTTCCAGCAGCGTGGTATTGCCAGTTGGTATGGGCGTAAATTTCATGGCCGTAAAACCAGTAACGGTGAAATTTATGATATGTATGGGATGAGTGCCGCACATAAAACCCTGCCGATGGGTGTTTATGTCAAGGTGACTCATTTAGGAAATAATCGACATATTATTGTGCGGGTCAATGATCGTGGACCCTTTGTTGCTGGACGGATCATCGATCTTTCCTATGGTGCTGCCAAACAGTTAGGGATAGTCGATTCTGGTACGGCACAGGTTCAAATTCAAGCTCTTGGTTATCGGGCAACCGATCAGAACCGTCGGGTTGCCTCTAATCAACCTGGTAACTATGATTCCGCTAGCTTTGCGGTACAAATTGGGGCATTTACGACATCTAAAAATGCTTATCTGCTGGTAGAAAAAATGCGGGGGCGATATGGAAAGGCTGTTGTGTCAACAAAAATGAGCAATGGACAGCAGCTATATCGGGTACGAGTTGGTCATTTTAAATCTCTGCAGCAAGCAGAAACTGCAGTTTATAATTTAATCTCGGGTGGATTTTCTGGGAGCTATGTCGTAGCATTTGATTAACTTTAGATTGTTTTTCAGGGGGTTATGAGTTTAATCCCTTATATTGATGTCGATAATAAAAAAGTTTTGAAAAAGTGATCTAAGGGGTTGATTTGACACTTTACCCATGCTAGTGTCCCGTCGTATCAGATCCAGTTTGTGTAGATTATTTTGCTGTATAAGTCAGATAAGAACCGCACAGACCAACAGGGCTGAGTGGTTTTTTTATGACTTGCAGGCACTGGTCTGCATCACGTAACTCCCGCAGGGGACCAAGTAAGGAGAAAGTAAAATGGCAGAAGGAACAGTTAAATGGTTTAATGATTCTAAAGGGTTTGGCTTTATTGAGCAGGATAACGGCCCAGACGTATTCGCACACTTTTCAGCAATTACTGGAGAAGGTTTCAAGTCTTTGTCTGAAGGCGCACGCGTTAGCTTTGATGTTGTTGATGGTCAAAAAGGACCTCAAGCGGCCAATATCGTCCGGCTCTAAGATATATCATTGTTCAATTTAAAAGGCTCCATGGTTTCCATGGAGCCTTTTTTTGTTTCCGAAAGAGTTTCAACAAGGCTATAATTGAGCTGTCTAGATACTTTAACCAAAGTTGGGAATAGCAGAAGCTATTAATTCATGGAAAGGATCAAATGATGCCATATGTTGAGCTCAATTTAACTAAGGGGGCGACGGTCGAGCAAAAGGCAGAGCTCGTTGAGGGAATCACCGATTTGTTAGTTAAAATTCTCGATAAAAACCCATCTTCGACTCAAATTGTCATTAAAGAAATAGAGACTGATAGTTGGGGAATTTCTGGAAGATCGGTTAAGCGTCTGCGTGAAGAAGGTAAGACAGCACATATCTCCCGAAAATAAATCATCGCCTATTGATATCAGATATAGAATAGTGCCGGGGAGCTTCTTTATTAGCTCCTTTTTAATTTGATTCCTCGAAAGAGTTATATGTCTGATATCTATTCCCCCCAATCCAGCAGTAAACCTGGTACCTCTATTCTAGTTAATGCGACTCGAGATGAATCTCGCAAAGGGATAATACTGGGGTTTCTTGCCTATCTGATTTGGGGCTCATTTCCCGCTTTTTTCAAATTGCTACCAGATCCAACACCATTAGAAATTGTTTCGCATCGAATTTTCTGGTCCGCACTCTTTTTATTAACTCTAGTATTACTGCGACGGCAGGGAAGAGAAATTCTTCAAATTTTATCTAATCGTAAAGTTTTGCTTACTTTGTGTTGTTCAACTCTGCTGATAGCTACTAATTGGTTAACTTTTCTTTTTGCTGTTCAGAGAGGGGAAGTATTGCAATCCAGTTTGGGCTATTTTATTACTCCGCTGTTGAGTGTCTTGCTAGGGTTTATTTTCCTTGGTGAACGGTTGGGACTTTGGCAAAAACTTAGTGTTTTTCTTGCTTTAATGGGCGTTGTTTATCTAATTATTGAGTATGGACAGATTCCCTGGATCGCTTTAATTCTGGCGATTTCTTTTGGTGTGTACGGGTTATTGCGTAAGGTCGCTCAAATTGATGCTTTAATTGGGTTGACAGTTGAAACATTGCTGTTAGCACCTATTGCTGGTAGTTATCTTCTTTATTTATCTTATTCTGGACAGGCGGCTTTTTTGAACGGTTCGACAACTTATGATGTTTTGCTACCTTTGGCAGGGGTTATTACCGCAATTCCATTGTTGTTTTTTATTGCATCGGCCCGGCGTTTACAGTTAGCAACGATCGGATTCTTACAATATATTACACCGACTTTACATTTTTTGTTGGCTGTGATCGTCTTTATGGAACCATTCTCTCGGGAACAGTTTATTAGCTTTATGTTGATTTGGGCGGGGTTGTTTGTTTACTCATTTGATGCTGTCTTGAAACGTCGCAATAATTACTGTTAAACTACATATTCTCCCTAACAGAAAAAATCTTTACATTTATAAATCAATATATATAATAGTATATATCTATTAACTCTGAAATCATGCTGAACAATCGAAAAAAAAGGGATAAAGAACTATGGCAAATTATGATTATGACATTCTGACTATCGGAGTTGGTCCAGCTGGAATGGTTGTTTCGGCTATGGCTGCTGAAATGGGTTTAAAAGTCTGTGCTATTGAGAAAAATAAAACCGGTGGGGAGTGTATGAATGTTGGCTGTATTCCAAGTAAAGCTCTACTACGGATGGCTAAGACACGTCATGCTGTAACCAAATTTGCCGATTTTGATATGGCGGAGATGGATCTTCCCGAAGTGAGTAACCCGTTTCCCCATATTCAGGAAAAACTAGCTTTTATCAATGACAAAAAGTATGCGGTCAAATTTAAAAAAGTCGATCAGATAACTCGCCAGGGCGCAGCCAGTTTTGTCGATTCTCATACCGTTGCAGTGGGGGAACGAAAAATTACCGCTAAACGGATCTTTATCTGTACAGGAACAAAACCATCTAAGCCCCCAATTCCGGGATTGGATGCGGTTGAGAATGTCCTAACTAACGAAAATTTGTTTGATCTGGAATCAATCCCTGAAAGTATGTTGATTGTTGGTGGTGGAGCGATTGGAACAGAGATGGCACAGGCTTTTTCCCGGTTGGGCTGTAAGACCACTATTGTCCAGATGGATTCCCACTTATTGCCATTTGCTGACAAGTTTGCTGGTGAAACTTTGGAAGAGGTTTTTAAGCAAGAGGGGATAGAAGTTTATAATAGTCGGTCCATTGAAAAAATTGAATCTAAGGATGGTCGAGTAGTATTGAAGACCAAAGAAGGGGACATCCTTGAGGCGGAGAAACTTTTAATGGCGGCAGGGCGAGTTCCTGTTTTAGATGGTTTAAAGCTGGAAAATGCCGGAGTCAATTATACGCCTAGGGGGATTCCAGTGAATGGTAATCTGGAGACTAATGTTAGTCATATTTATGCAGTTGGTGACTGTAATAGTAATTTCCTTTTTTCTCATGCTGCTATGCATCAGGGGATGATTTCACTAATGAATATTATGCGTCCCTGGCCGTTTAAAAAAGATTTTAAGAAATATGTTGTTCCGTGGACTGTTTTCACTGAGCCTCAAGTTTCCATGGTCGGAATGCAGGAGTCAGAGTTAATTGCAGCCGGAATTAAATATGATGTTATTGAAGCTAAACATGGCGATTATGGCGCAGCGATCGCCGAACAGGTAACCATCGGTTCGGTTCGAGTCCTGGCCAGTAAAATGGGGAAAATCTATGGAGCATCGGTTATAGGTGAAGGTTCTGCAGAGATGATCAACGAGTGGGGGCTGGCAATTCAGAAGAATATTCGCCTTGCTGATATTATGTTGCTGCAGCACTCTTTTCCGAGTATGTCTTTTATGAATAAGTCAATTGGTGAAAGCTGGATGATGAATATGATGAAAAATTCTTGGATGAAAAAAATGATAGGATTTATGATGCGTTAGCATTTAGACTATATAAAAACAAAAAAAACGAACCAGCTTAAACGTGGTTCGCCTTTTTTGTTTTTATATGGGAATTGATTGTTGAAATGTTTGGCACGTGTGTGAATCCAGGAAATATTAAGTAGCATAAATAAAACTACGAATTGATGCTTTGTTATTATATAGATTATATCTACGATTAGTTGTGAGGATTTAAGTGAGTAGTATTGTTGAGGTAGATAGTCTTTGGTCGAGGCTGAAAAATTCCCTCCTTAAAAATGTTCCAGATAAAGATAATTTAGAATTTTCCAGAAAAATTCTGCTGATGTATGGTATCAGCAGTCTGGGGATATCTGTTCTCATTCTTCTAAGTTGCATCGCTTTTTTTCAAGGTGCTGTTCTCTTGGGTGCTTTGGATCTATCCGTTGCTACAATTTTGACCAGTTTTCTGCTTTTTATCCGCTTCAAAAAATTTCATTTTTTTTACATCCAACTTGAAATCGGTATGATGGCTTTATTGTATGCCTACCTTTTTATATCAGGCGGCGTACACGGTACTGCTTTTATGTGGTACTACACCTTTCCTCTTTTTGCTCATTTTTTACTTGGTTCACGACAAGGACTTATTTCTTCTTTTTTACTTTTTATTCCCGCTGCAATTTTTCTTGGTTTCAACCTTTCTTCTACAACCTTAAATCTCTACAGTGTTGATTTTGCTTATCGCTTTGTCCCCTCGTATCTTACCGTCGTTTCATTTGCATACTTGTATGAGCGCAGCCGTGATGGGAGTTATCGGGCGTGGTTGGCTCTACAGGATAAACTTGAGGGCTTGGTTGATGAGCGCACGGCAACTTTAAATTTAGAGATTGAACGTAGAAAGAAAAATGAAAAAGCCCTTTATAAAAGCGAAGCACGACTTTCGTTAGCACTTAAAGGGGCTAAGTGTGGTCTATGGGATTGGAATGTTCTTAAAGATGAAATCTACTTTGATCCAAATTATTTTTTGATTGCCGGATATGAACCAGATGACTTTCCTCACAACTACTCAGAATGGAAGAAACGAATCCATCCGGAGGATATTGTTGGGATTGAAAGGTCAGTGCAGCAACACTTGGCAGGAAAGTTGGAGTCTTATGCCGTTGAATTCAGATTTAGGACCAAAGATGACAAATGGATGTGGATTCTTGGACAGGGTGAAATAGTTGAACGTGATGAAAGTGGTCATCCAGTTCGTTTTGTGGGCCTTCATCTCGACATTGATGAGCGAAAGAAAGCAGAAGAGCAGCACTCTGAACTTGAGGCCCAATTACGCCATAAATTTAAAATGGAAGCCATGGGTGTGATGGCAGGAGGGATTGCTCATAACTTCAATAATAACCTGGCGATCATTCTCGGTAATGTCGAATTAGCTCAACTCAGACAAGCTTCTGATAGTAATTCTGTTGATTTGCTTGATAATGCGAAAACTGCAATTTTACGTTCGCGTGATTTGGTGAATCAAATTCTGACCTACAGTCGTAAGGGAGTCCATGTCAAAGTTCCAATTCAACTCCCGTTGATTATTGACGAGACGCTTAACCTTTTACACGCGACAATTCCTACTACGGTTCAATTGCAACTAAATCTTAGTCAGGAAAGTCAACATGCCAGTATCAGTGCTGATTCTTCCCAAATTCAAGAAGTACTAATCAATCTTTGTAACAATGCTGTTCACGCAATGAATGAAATGGGAATATTGACTATCCGCTTGGATGTCATGGAATTAGAAAACGATATTCAGCCCCATTCAGCCCATAAAGCTGGTAGCTATCTCAGACTTAGTGTGCAAGATACCGGCAGTGGAATATCGCCAGAGATGATAACACAAATTTTTGATCCCTTTTTTACTACCAAGGAAATTGATCAAGGGACTGGGATGGGGCTGTCAACTGTACAGGGGATTGTTGAACAGCATAATGGGCTGATTAAGGTGAATAGCACTCTTGGTCAAGGGAGCACTTTTGACCTCTATTTTCCGATTATCGAAGTGAATCAACAAGTCATTGAAACAACATCGGTAGACTCACATTTGCCTCAAGGAACTGAGCGTATTCTTGTTGTTGATGATGAAGAAATGCTGGCAAAATTAGGAGAGTTGATGCTTTCCGAAGCTGGATACCAAGTTGTCAGTGAAACTAGTAGCAAAAAAGCTTTGGAGATGATTACAAAAAATCCTCAACGATTTGACCTTGTGATCACGGATCAGACCATGCCGGAACTCTGTGGAAAAGATCTGATTGAGGCACTGATGAAAGTTAACCCTGACCTTCCGACTATTCTCTATTCAGGCTACAGCAATCAGGTTGATGAAAACAAAGCGAAAGAGCTGGGCATTAAAGCTTTTTTGATGAAACCCCTTGATTTCCATCAACTCTTACGAGTGACAAGGCGTGTTCTGGACGGGGAAACAGACTGACTGTACCGCTCTGGTTGTTCTCTGTGGCCTGTTTAAATCATTGTGATCATCTTGCAAGTTGTATGGAACCATTAATCTTGAATTCGAAGGATTTTATTCTGAGCGAGATAGAGAATTCGATCGTCTTGGAGCAATAACAAAAAACGCTTCTGTTGATTTAGAAAATCTTTAACGCGGTTCCTGCCACCGGGAAGATTGACAAAGATCCGAACATCGATGGTTGCCCCGACGACAGGTTCAACATTGATTTGATGTTCCTCGCCAAGAGCTAACAGTGGGTCAAATTCCTCTTCTGCTGCGACTTCCACTGAGACAACTTGATCCAAGTTGACTAGCTCAACTGTATCTCCATGACGGAATGGTAAAAAATTATCATCTCCATTAAGAATTTCTCCAACGCGTTGAAGACCAGTCAAATGTTCTCCGTGAAGTTGTAAAAAAGTTTCGCCGCTTAATTGCATTCCATTGGATAAAGTTAGTTTTATGTTGCGTGTTGCGACGCTGATCCGTTGGTCATCCATTCTAACCTCCAGTTTGTTGGTTCTGTGGTGTAAATTGACTTTTGTTGACTGCAAAACGAAGCGCTTCATCAACACTGATTCTTTCAGCTTTGACCAATTCCTCAAGGGCTTGATCCATCAATTGCATTCCATCTCTACGCCCGGTTTGCATAATCGAAGGAAGTTGAAAAGTTTTTCCTTCGCGGATCAAGTTTGCAGCAGCAGCATTAACTTTCAAAATCTCCAGTGCCGCACAACGTTTACCGTCAGTGGTGCGCAACAACTGTTGGGCAACTACCCCACGAATGGATTCAGCCAGCATGGTGCGAATTTGTTCCTGCTGCGTTGTCGGAAAGACATTAACCAGCCGATCAACGGTCTTTGCCGCACTGCTGGTATGGAGTGTGCCGAAGACCAGGTGTCCTGTTTCAGCTGCGGTAATCGCGAGCTCAATTGTTTCTAAATCACGCATTTCACCAACTAGAATGATGTCTGGATCTTCTCTAAGGGCTGCTTTCAGTGCAGAAGCAAAGCTGTGGGTGTGGACTCCAACTTCGCGTTGGTTGATTAAACTCTTTTTGGCTTTATGAACAAATTCAATCGGGTCTTCTACTGTCAGGATATGTTCATTCCGATTTTGATTGATATGATCGATCATTGCTGCAAGAGTTGTTGATTTGCCACTGCCGGTTGGCCCGGTGACCAGAATAAGTCCTTTTTTATATTCAGTAAAATCCAGGACTGACTGGGGTAAACCAAGTTGTTCTGCTGATAAAATTTCAGCAGGAATAATTCTGAAAACCGCACTGATCCCCAACCGTCCCATGAAAATATTTGCTCTAAAGCGCGCTTTGAGAGCGGGTACTTCATACGCAAAATCAAGATCATGATGCTCTTCAAAATTAAGACGTTGAGTTTCATCCATGATCTCATAAAGCAATGCGCGATATTGTTCATGGTTCAAGATCTGATCAATGGCCGGACGAAGTTGGCCTGATGTTCTGATCATGGGAGGATTTCCCGGGGAGAGGTGCAAATCCGAGCCACCTTGTTGTTGGAGAATCTGAAAGAGTTTATCGATCTTAGCCATACGATACCCTTTAAAAGCTAGCGGTGTAAAAAGGAAACACGATAGCAGGAAGGATACTAATATGCACGAATTCTAATGTTTGTGCGTGTAACGAATGATAATTGTTTATGCAGGAATTTGTTGAGTTGAGAAATTTGCCAGGAGGATCTTCAGCTGCTCATATGCTGTGGTAATAGATCCTCCTGAGATTAAATCATTTTTTCCCGGATAAATACTCACCCAGAAAATCTTCTTTAAATGCTGGGTAGTCCCCGGCTTCAATTGCAGCTCGTGCACCAGCAACCATATTGAGGTAGAAACGAACATTGTGAATAGCGGCTAGGGTAGCCGACAGAATTTCATTGGCGTTGAAAAGGTGATGTAGATACGCCCGACTGAAATTACGACAGCAGTAGCAATCGCAGGAAGGGTCGACAGGGAAAAAGTCGCGTCGGAAATTGCGGTTGGTCAGTCTGATCTTGCCGCGTTTGGTGAACAGGGTGGCGCTACGGGCATAACGGGTCGGGATGACGCAGTCGAACATATCCATCCCTCGCTCAATCGATTCAAGAATATCTTCCGGTAAACCAACGCCCATCAGATAGCGTGGTTTGTTTTTTGGCATAAAGGGTTCAGTGTAATCAACCACTTTTTTCAGCAGTTCAAGGCCCTCTCCAACGCTGACTCCACCGATGGCATAGCCGGGAAAATCCATTGCCGTTAAGGTTTCAGCACATTCGCGGCGTAAATCATTATAAACACCCCCTTGGACAATTCCAAATAGTGCCTGATCTTCACGTGAATGGTGCTTCTGGCAGCTTTCAGCCCAGCGAATAGTTTTTTTAACCGATTTAGCTGCATAGTCGTGGGTGGTTGGGTAAGGGATACACTCGTCAAAAGCCATAATGATATCTGCACCCAGATCGTTTTCAATCTGCATGGCTTCTTTCGGTCCGAGGAAAATCTCTTCACCGGTTAATTCGTGGCGGAAGTGGACACCATCTTCACCGATTCTTTTCTTGGGGAGTGAAAAGACCTGAAACCCACCGCTATCTGTGAGTATCGGTTTTTTCCAATTCATAAATTTATGTAGTCCCCCAGCTTTTTTGACCAGTCCTTCACCGGGTTTCAGATGAAGATGGTAGGTGTTGGAAAGGATGATCTGGGCCCCCGTATCTTCTACCTGAGCCGGAGTCATTGCCTTGAGAGCACCATGGGTACCAACTGGCATGAAGATCGGGGTCTCAATGGTGCCATGCGGGGTTTCTAATCGGCCTCGACGGGCACGGCTATGTGGATCTTCATTCAATAGTGTAAACTGAAACATTCAGTTGTTCTCCCTTATCGCTTGCATTAGAATATCGTGAATAGGATATAGCAAAATCTCACTCAGTACGCAATCTTATCGGAGGTTTAAGTGGGATACTGTGCTCCATTTCCAACAGAACTACAACAAGTGGAATATGTGAAATTATATTTTCACTTGGAAATTGATAGTTATTTTGATCTACCGGTTCTTGGTTTGTTGCAGTTACGCCGTGAGTTATTGCAGACCCTGGGAGCCATGCCTGATCATGATAAGAGTGATGTGGTCCGGCCGCTTAGACAACTTTTGCAACCGGATTTGTCAGACGACCCAGTGTTACGACGACAGATTCAAAAACCAACCCCAGCACTGGTTATATCTCCTGATATCTCCCTGCATGGGTTGATTGAACCAAGGCAACGGGTTGTTCTGCCGATTATTTTTATTGGTTCTGGGATCAATAAAATTGATCCCTTTGTCGGTCTTGTGCAGCATCTTGGCGCGCGGGGAATCTATCATGGTGCGGGGCAATTTATCCTCGAAGCAGTAGAAGCTGAAGATGGAAGCGGTTTGAGATCGATGCTCTGGTTCGATGGAAAGTCGCAGGATAAATTGACACCGCCAATCTGTAATTTATCCTGGTGGTTGGAACGACAAATTTGTCCAGAAAATTCAATTCAGTTAGAAATGATGACCCCATTACGGTTGCTGCATCAAGGTAAGCCCTTATTTAAGGTTGGTTTTGCAAAACTTTTTCCTTTTCTCCTTCGCCGGGTCACGGCATTGTTGGCTGGTCATGCAGGAGTTGAGTTGCCACTTGATCCACAACGTTTAATCTCTCTGGCGAATCGTGTGGTATCCTTTGAAAACCAGTTGTTCTGGAAGGATTGGCGTACACTGAAGCAGGAACAGAGAGAGCAAAATCTAGGTGGTTTGATGGGACATTTGAGTTTTGCCGGAGATGAGTTAACAGAACTTATTTGGATTCTTCAACTAGGCAGTTTGTTCAATTTTGGCAAAGGGGCAACTTACGGGGCTGGACAATATAGATTGAATTATAGTTGAATGGTCATTGTAATAATAAAAATGGTACAAACTGGGAGGCATATCAATGACAGATGCTTGGGATGAGCGTAAAAAGGCGATAGAGAATGAATTTTTCCACAAAAAGGAACAGGAAACTCTGGCTAAGATGAAGCAGACGGCATTAGAAGACTCCTGCTTAGGGCATTGCCCTAAATGTGGCAAAGTTATTGAACCCATGATCTTTCATGGTGTGCCTATGGATCGTTGCCCGGGTTGTGGTGGAATCTGGCTTGGACCAAATGATTTAAAAATTTTGGCAAAAAAAGATCATCGTAGTTGGTTTGAACGCTGGTTTAATAATACTGATGAAGAAACAAATTGATCTGGAGGTTTAAATGTTCTGGTTTATTATTTTATTATTGTTTGTTGGAGCCGGGTTTTACTTTTATCAGAAAATGATGACGATTGAGCGTGAAATTCGTGCTGAACAGGAAACTGAAAAGGCACATAATGCGGCGGCGCAAAAACCTGAAAAGCGGCCGGAAGAAACACCTCAAAATACCGTATTTGATTCAGAGGTCAGTCCTGCTCCTGTTGAATCCGAGATGCCCGAGTCAACAACTATTGAAGAAACAATTCTCGCTGAAGTAACCAGACAACCAGGGACAAAGCAGACTGAATTATACCCACGCTTTGCCAGTACAAGTAAAAAACAGCTGCAGCAGTTGATCAAAGAGATGGCTGATAAGGGAATATTGAGACGTGAAAAACAGGGCAGCAGTTATTTGCTTTATCCTGCATGATAACACCGGGGACGGAATTGGATTCCGTCCCCGGTATCCCGTTATCGCAGGTTGTAGAAAACTTCCTTACCATTAAAAATGGCTGTATCATCCAGCTCATCTTCGATTCTCAATAACTGGTTATATTTACAGACCCGATCCGTACGACAGAGAGATCCCGTTTTGATTTGTCCCGCATTTGTAGCAACGGCAAGATCAGCTATAGTTGTGTCCTCGGTTTCACCTGAACGGTGGGAGACGACTGCGGTGTAACCGGCTCGCTTGGCCATTTCAATTGCTTCCAACGTTTCAGTCAGGGTACCGATCTGATTGACCTTGATCAGAATTGAGTTCGCAATCCCTTTGTCGATTCCCTCTTTGAGGATTTTAGTATTGGTGACAAACAGGTCATCACCGACAATCTGGATTTTATCACCAAGTTTTTCAGTCATCAGTTTCCAGCCATCCCAATCATTTTCAGCAAGACCATCTTCGATGGAGATAATTGGATAGCGATCAACCAGATCTGCATAAAAATCAATTGTTTCCGCTGCAGTTTTAAGCGGTTGCGTTTCGTTGGCAAAGTTATATTTATTGTCTTGGTAAATTTCTGATGCGGCAACATCCAGCGCTAGTAGAATATCTTCGCCTGCTTTGTATCCAGCCGCACTAATTGCCTCCATGATGACCTGCAGTGCTTCTTCATTGCTTTTAAGGTCGGGTGCAAAGCCCCCTTCATCACCAACAGCAGTATTGTAGCCTTTATCTTTTAAGACTTTTTTCAGGGCATGGAAAATTTCTGCACCCATCCGCAGTGCTTCTTTGAAGCTGTCAGCACCGGCTGGCATGATCATGAATTCCTGAATATCGACATTATTATCAGCATGTTCTCCGCCGTTAATGATATTCATCATTGGCACCGGGAGTTCTTTGGCATTTGTTCCGCCGATATACTGGTAGAGCGGCAGCCCCGCATCTTCTGCGGCAGCCTTAGCACAAGCCAGGGAAACTCCGAGTAACGCATTTGCCCCAAGTTTGCTTTTGAAGTCAGTACCATCTAGTGCCAGTAGTTTACGATCGACACCAATCTGATCACTGGCTTCCCAGCCAATGAGTTCTGCGGCAATAACTTCGTTGACATGTTCGACCGCTTTTAAAACCCCTTTGCCGAGATAACGACCTTTGTCCCCATCCCGAAGTTCCAGAGCTTCACGTTCTCCAGTTGACGCTCCACTTGGTACTGCGGCTCGGCTAATAACACCGGAGTCTAAAGCAACTTCAACTTCAACTGTTGGATTACCGCGTGAGTCAAGAATCTCACGGGCGTAGATATCAATGATTTCACTCATCTGTAACCCCTTGCTATGTCAGTTGTGAAAAGTTATTGTCCCGATTGAAATCGGGACGGTTTTTGTGTGAATCAGAGATATTTATAGCACATGATCAGCTTAAATAAAGCCGTTTTATGGTATTTTACAGCGGATAAGTTGCTTTTGCGCAGGCTTGTTCCTAGCGCCCGAACTATGCTAAACATGCTGTTCACAATTTAAAAGTTATCAAAGGAGAAAAAAGTGTCTAATTTTAGTGATTTTAAAGTGAAAGACCTCTCCCTGTCAGAATGGGGTCGTAAAGAAATTTTACTTGCTCAGGAAGAAATGCCAGGTCTCATGGCCCTACGCAAAGAGTACGCTGGCTTATACCCGCTGAAGGGTGCGCGGATTTCAGGCTCTTTGCATATGACCATCCAGACGGCGGTATTGATTGAAACTTTACTTGAATTGGGAGCACAAGTTCGTTGGTGTTCTTGTAATATCTTCTCTACTCAAGATCATGCTGCAGCTGCCATTGCTGTCGGTCCAGAAGGGATAATAGACAATCCGCAGGGCGTTCCGGTTTATGCCTGGAAGGGGGAAACTCTTGAAGAATACTGGTGGTGCACTGAGCAAGCATTAACTTGGCCAGGTGGAGAATATCCAAATATGATCCTTGATGATGGTGGTGATGCCACCATGTTTGTTTTGAAAGGTAATGAATGGGAAAAAACTGGTATTCCTGCTCTTTCTGCAGACGATCCTGAAGACTGGTGTGAGCTGGTTAAAAGGTTGGATGAGTCGATTGCCAAAACACCGGGGTTATGGGTTCAGACTGCCGTCTCAATCAAGGGAGTTACAGAAGAGACGACGACAGGTGTTCATCGTCTATACCAGATGGCTGAAGAGGGTACATTGCTGTTTCCGGCGATGAACGTCAACGATTCAGTCACCAAGTCAAAATTCGATAATGTTTACGGCTGCCGACATTCTCTGGTTGACGGTATCATGCGTGCGACCGATGTGATGATCTCAGGGAAAATTGCTGTGGTTTGTGGTTATGGTGATGTTGGGAAAGGTTGTTGTCAGTCTCTGCGCGGTCAGGGAGCTCGGGTGATTGTGACCGAAATTGACCCGATCTGTGCACTACAGGCGTTGATGGAAGGTTACGAAGTGAAGCGGGTTGAGGACGTTCTTGATTATGCTGATATCTATGTGACGACCACAGGGAATAAAAATGTTCTTACTCTGGAGCATATGCGTCAGATGAAAAACAATGCCATCGTTGGCAATATTGGCCACTTTGACAATGAAATAGAGATGATTGCTGTCGAAAGAGATTCTTCAGTCACAAGGGAAAATATTAAACCGCAAGTGGATCGCTGGCTTTTCGAGGATGGACACGGGGTTATTGTTCTGGCCGAAGGACGGTTGCTGAATCTGGGGTGTGCGACGGGGCATCCGAGCTTTGTCATGTCTGCTTCATTTACTAATCAGGTTATGGCTCAAATCGAGTTATTTAATAACCCGGAGAACTACGAAAATAAAGTTTATGTCCTGCCGAAGTCGCTTGATGAAAAAGTAGCAAGGCTGCATTTGGATAAGTTGGGTGCAAAATTGACAGTATTGACAGATGAACAATCAAAATATCTGGGGGTGCCTATATCAGGGCCTTATAAGCCTGATACTTATAGATATTAAAAACTTTTTTATTTCTGATTATGGAAAATCCCCAACATGGTTTGGGGATTTTTTTTGCATAAAATTAGTTACTCTTTTACATTCAGCAGCAACCATATTCCTAATAGGAAAAAAATGAAATTTGCTGTCCAAGCCGCCAACAAGGGTGGAAGAGCATTCGAATAGCCGAAAGCAGTCACCAGTGATTGGATTATGAAATAGACAACTCCGATTCCCAAGCTAAGTCCGATGCCAAGGGCAATATTACTGTTACGGCCCCTTTGCAAGGCGAAGGGAATACCTAAAAAACCCATAATCAAACAGGTAAACGGGACGGCTATTCGGTTGTGCATATCGACTCGTTGACGAGTCGAATCGTAGCCCTCTTCTTCCAGTTTTTTTGCCATGGTTGAGAGCTGTCGGAAGTTTAGCTCATTATTTAGATTTTGCCGGCTAGAAAAATCTTCCGGTACCCGATCAAGATTAAGAACTACATTTTTCAGTTTATTCACCGCAATCATGTCACCCGATTTAGAATCGAAAATTCTTTCGACAATATTTTCTGCAAGCCAAACCCCACTTTTAAAGTTGATCAGGGTTGTATCTTGTCTTTTTTGGATCTTTTGTTGATCATTAAAAGTAAAGATTGTGACCCCTTGTAGTTTTAGTTGTTGTGGGTTTGCAACTGCGATATTGATAATTTGATTGTCACTTCGGTACCAGATTTCATTTTGAGTCAATTGAATTTGTTGCTTTCCCTTTAATTTTATTTCTAAAAGATTGTTCAGTTGTTTGGTGTTCCAGGGGATGGCAAATTCGTTTAACAATAAAAGCAGAAACGAAAGTAACAGTGCCAGAGACATTAGCGGTTGCACGATTCGCCAGAGACTGACCCCGCAGGCACGCATCGCTGTAACCTCATTGGTTCGACTGAGTCCGCCAAGGGTTAGAACTATGGCTGCCAGAATTGCCAGAGGGAGGATCTGGACAAATATAAAGGGAATGCTATTGAACAGGTAAGAGATATAATCCCCAATGGTGGCATTATAATCGATAAAATTCTCAACCTTTTCAAAAAAATCGATCAACAAGTAGATGCCGATAAAGGCAGCTACACAGAGCGATAGAATGCGGATGAAATGTTTTAACAGAAAGCGGTTGAGGATTTTCATGAATCCTCTCCAGATTTGTTAGTCCGGGAGCGCCATTGTTGCAAAATTCGCTGCGGTAAGTTGAAAAGCTGAAGTGGTTTTTCAATTGCGGCACCGTGAAGGAACCAAGCTCCACCGAGCAGAAAGCAGAGATTAGGCAGCCAAAGGATAATGGCTGCTGGTAATACCCCTTTATCAGCAATGGTGCCTGCGAAACTCAGGAGTACGTAATAGACTAGAAAAACCACTAGTGCCAGAGAAAATCCTGCTCCTTTGCCAGAACGCTGTGATTGTAATCCGAGAGGAATACCAACCAGAACCAATACTAGTGGAGCAAATGCAATAACGATGCGTTCATGCTTTTCTACCTGAAGGTGGGCCTTGGTTCTGTCGTTTTTTGCCTTATCTATTGCATTATTTAATTCTGTCCAGGAAAGTTCACTTCGTGATCGGCGGCGTTGTTGGTTGTTATTGAGTTGGCCGCCGATATCGAGGTTTATATCGTAATTGGTAAAGCTGATAATCTGATAGGTGGCTTGTTTCTCATTGATTGGACGGCGGTGAATACTTCCATTGATGAGTCGTAGTGTCAGGCTATATTGGTTCGGATCGGAAATAAAACGGCCTTGCTGTGCAGTAATGGTTGCAGGAGTTTCGCCCTCGCGTTCATCGGAAATAAAAACATCCTGCATGATACCGTGATTTTCATCCATTCCTCGGGTGTAGAGAACGATTCCGTTAAATTCATCATTGAATACCCCCGGTTTAACACTGACGCTGGCGCTACTGGACGCGATTTGAAACAGTTTGCTGCGAAAGGCAGTTTTGCTGGCCGGTTCTATACTGATAGTGATCCATGCGGTTAAAAGACTGAAAAGTATTGCCAAAAGAAAAACTGGTTTCACCAGATTATAAAGGCTGACGCCAGAAGCTTTAAGGGCGATAAACTCGCTGTCGGCAGAAAGCCGACCAAATGCCAGGAGGATACCTAATAAAAAAGAGAGGGGGATGGTGACACTGAAGAAGGTTGGTAGCAGATAACTAAAAAGCTGGAGAATTTTTGCTGTTGAAACTCCTTTGTTGATGACAAGTTCTGCCAGTCGAGGGATTTTTCCCATCAGCAAAACAAAGGTAAAAATTAGCACACTCAAGAGGGCTGGAGCACTAATTTCCCTGAGAATATAACGGTGAATTCGTAAGTTTGACATGGAGGCGCATGTTAGTACGCTGGCATAATCCTGTAAACTCTCTTTTTCACTGGAAAACAAGTTGTTTCTCGGGCGATTGACGGGTTGTCGACCCTGTTTTTTTCTTGATTGCTTCAACCGAGAAGTGTTATAGATCCGCAGTTAATCAATTCACACGCTTCAGGATTCGGACAGGATGGTTCTCGGTTAATAATCGAGGCCTGCCGGAGAGGATTGGAGCGGAGGAACTAAACCAATCTTAAGGAGAAACAAAATGGCACAAATTACCATGAAACAAATGCTTGAAGCTGGCGTACACTTTGGTCATCAGACCAAGCGCTGGAATCCTAAAATGAAGCCTTACATCTTTGGGGCACGTAACGGTATTTATATTATCGATCTACAGAAAACCGTGCGTTATTTTAAAACTGCTTACCAATTTATTCAGGATACTGTTGCTAATGGCGATAAGGTTCTGTTCGTCGGTACCAAGAAGCAGGCACAGGATGCTATCAAAGAAGAATCTCTGGGTGCTGATCAGTACTTTGTTAATAATCGCTGGTTGGGCGGAATGTTGACCAACTTTCAAA
>JAOZLQ010000086.1 GCA_029934755.1 Desulfuromusa sp.
GCGTTTTGTCCAGCTGCAAAACCAACAGTTCCAGTATTCCGGGCAGCGGTAACACCGGCAGTTCCAGCACCATATCCTATGGAGGATTGAACATGATGCTCTAATTGGTGTTGGTTACGATGCTGACCGCGATTCTGAGTCTGAGTCTGAACCATAGAGTTAGTTCGGCTGGCAATACCTCTACCAACACTACCACCAAAAGCAACAGCTGAATTTGAAATCAATGTACCTGATGAAAAATCAAAGGCGACGGGTGTTAACACAAATAACATGACAAAAGACCAGACCAATGGGGATATTTTCATAACGCTTTTCATTTTTTTCTCCTTTTAGAGGGTTATAGTTAGCGTCTACATGTCATTCAACGCACCTAAAAGGAATTGGTTTACAAATTATTCACATTTTTTATTTTTTTTTAAAAACAGAATAAGGGCACCATCTCCGCCATATTGTTTTGGCGCACGTCCCCATTCGGCAACCAGATTTTGCCCCTCACCTGATAGAAACTGTTCTGTTGCATCTCGCAGAACCGGTTCTCCATCTGAGGAATGCAGTCCTTTACCAGTAATCACAAGCAAAGTCTTCCATCCCTGATATTGAGCATTCTGTAAAAAATAGCTTAGCTTCTCTGTAGCTTCAGAACGCTGACAACCATGAAGATCCAAGGAAGCATCAGGTGTCAATTTTCCTTGTTTCAATTGTTTCATCCGGCGTGGCAACACCATAGGTTCAGAATCATCTTCAGGAAAATGTTCTTTAAATCGCACCGGGAAATCACCCATTGCTTCTAGAAAAAGATCTTGATCGTTTTGTTCTTGAGTTATTTCTGTCATATCGTCAGTAGGAAAGAAGTTGCTCGATATCACCTCTTCATGATCGTCATCCTGCGTCAACTGTTGAACACCGAGCGTCGCCATTTCCTTTACAAAAGAGCCCATTACATTCTTACGAGTCGGTATCTTTTCAATATTCTTCTGCGGGGTCCCCAAAGGACTGGAAACAGCAAACCCCTTCAGATTTCCAAAGGGGTCACTATTAAATTCACAGATTTTTGATTTAACCATCTTTTTCTTTTTAGCCATAAAGGATCCTCAGCGTAAAACCTGCTTACGCCGACCAGTCATTGCTTTTGTCTGTTTCTTGATAATGGCACCCTGTTTTTCCAGATGAAACTGATACCACACATCTCCAAAACCTTTCATTTTCATTTTTTTACCCGCCTCAAGAAGATCCATATTTTCCTGTAAATGCTCATCTGAAGTTTTGGTAATCCCTTTTTTCAATATTTCAATCGCCTTAACCCGCTCACCAATACGATCCATACAGAAAGCATAAACAGCATAAACCATTGGTTCTTTACGATTACCGGAAACCGCTTTACCAAAAGTTTCAACCATTTTTTTGGTTTTATTCTTCTTCATGTAAGTAATTGCCAGCATTGACGTACTCACCCAATTTCGCACAAACCCTTTTTCCAAATAAGGAACGGCTTCTTTAAAGTCGCGCTTAAGATAGTAAATCGTTCCAATTTGTGAATGAATCTGCTGTTTAACATATATTTGCCAGGCGCCATATTTCAACCCATCCTGAAGCTCTTTAATCGCTTTGTCACTTCGATTAGCCATCATATCCCGCTGTGCCACTTCCATTAATGCGCCGACTTTTTTCATGGTAATCCGGGTAAGCACCATAAATATCACCGCAAATATTACGGCAGAAACAGCCATCGTTATCCATATGTTAGCAGTAACAAACTGCATCATCAAAGCAGATGATAAAGCTGAGCAAGCAAATGAGATCAACATATTAAGCATTTAAATAATCCTTTGACAGATAGGTATCAGAAAAGGTCAAAATCCAGAATATTCCGGGGCTGAACTTTATCAACCTGCACAGAAAATGTCAAAGCAATCAAAGAGAATGAAGAGTATAATTCCACTTGGAACAAGTAGAATGACAAACTGTCTTATCAGCTTGCAGAAACCATCAAGGTAAGTTTTTGACCTGGGCGCAGGATATGACCATGAGAAAGTTCATTCCAACGACGAATTTGTTCTGTTGCGACATCAAACTGACGACCGATATCCCAGAGTGTGTCCCCTGGAACAACCTTATAAACCAGTTTTCGAGATGGTCCTTTTTTCGGCTGTGTTTTCGCCACAATACGGACACCAGGTTTTGAAACTGCAAGAACCTGACCCGGTCGAAGCAAGTTACTCCAACCTAGTTTATTCCAGACCCGCAATTTTTTTTCTGTCACATTATTGCGTCTGGCAATCGACCAAAGGCTGTCACCACTACGAACCTTATAGGTCCTACGGCGACTCCGAACATAACTATCCTCCAGGGCACTAGCCGGAAGAGCCGTATAGCCTTTCTTCAAGGGCAGAATCAGGTTTTGGCCAATCTGTAAAGCCCGAGGATTTTTAATATTATTCAACGCAATGATATCATCAACACGAATATGATATTTTCGCGCCATAACCTGGAGCGTATCCCCCGATTTAATTTGATGGCGATGATAACTAGCTCGCTGGTCAACAGGGAGTTGGGCATAGCGAGTTTTAACTTGTTCAACACTGCCAAAAGGAATTCTGATCTGATAATTTTTAACTCCAGGAGGGGTACACCAGCGCTTCAGCTCAGGATTCAACTCTTTTAAATCCCGATAACTAATGTCACAATATTTGGCGATTATTTCAAGATCTGTACTTGTTTCCAGAGTGATAGTTTCATATTCAAGCGGTTCAGCAATATTCAAATCAGAAAAACCATAAGCTTCCAGGTTTTTGACGATATTCAAAGCCGCTAAAAATTTTGGCAAGTAATTCTTGGTTTCTTCTCGAAGTACACGACCTTCCGTCAGAACCCAAAAATCGCGGCTACCACTTGCTCTGACTGCTTTACGAACTTTTCCACCACCGGCGTTATACGCCGCAACGGCCAAAAACCAATCACCATCAAAACGTTTATGCAAATATTTCAAATGCTTAGCAGCAGCACGCGTAGATTTTTCTATATCCAAACGTCCATCCTGCCACCAGTCATTATCCAAACCGTACAACCGTCCAGTACTTTCGATAAATTGCCAAGGACCAGCGGCATGAGCCCAGCTATAAGCACGCACATTAAATCCAGACTCAATCATAGCGAGATAAGCTAGATCGAGAGGAACCCCCTCGTCAGCAAAGACTTTCTGGATTTTCGGTATGTAGCGTCCAGCTCTTTCAAGCCACCGGGCAAAAGTTTTTTTGCTGGAGCCACTATATCGTTTCACCAACTTGTCAACGCGGGCATGTTCACTCAGAGGAAAATCACCAGAATAAGGCAGAATGGAGTTGGTTTGTAAATAGTTGTTGATGGGTCCCGGAAGTGTTTTCACGAAAGGTAATTCGAATTTTGCAATAACGGGAATATTTTTGCTAACAGTTACCGCTGAAATTTCTGGAGAATCCTCTGGCTCTGCTGGTTTCACCTGATCTGCTGGCCGTATTCCCAACAATTGCACAGATGAGTTGCAGCCAAAAAGAATCAACAATAACAAAATAAAAATAGACTTGGCCATTTATAAACTCCAGCTCGACTTTCCACTGACAAACATCAACATTAGTTAATTACAATTTAGCGAAGACCGCTCACTAAGTCAAGTCACAAACTCTCAGAGACACCCTCTTCTGGCCAGAAACGACGCTGCATTTCATCGAGTAAAGGGCCAAAACTATTCCGCTTCAGAGCAGAAACTGAGACAGCATCGTAACGACGACAAATATGTGGCAAATCTTCTACAGCAACTTGATCGATCTTATTAAATACCAGTAACCGCTGTTGAGTTCCAAGATCCAGATCATTAAGAATTTTATCGACCGATTTAATCTGTTCGTCATAGCGTGGATTTGATAAATCAACCAGGTGCAATAACAAATCAGCATCTTCTAACTCTTCCAGTGTTGCTTTAAAAGCACCTATCAAACTCGGTGGCAGATCGCGAATAAAACCAACCGTATCGGTAATAATGACTTCTCGATCCAAGGGAAAACGTAACCGTCGCGTGGCAGTATCCAGAGTAGCAAACAACAGGTTTTCAGTTAATACATCACTCTGAGTCAGTGCATTTAGTAAAGTCGATTTCCCAGCATTAGTGTAACCAACAATAGAGACAATAGGCAGCCCCGCCCTGATCCGTTTCTGGCGCCGCTGAACTCGACCACGCCCGAGGGAATCCAGTTGTTTTTCCAATCGACGAATTTTATCACGTATGCGCCTTCGATCAGTTTCAAGCTTGGTCTCCCCTGGCCCACGTCCCCCTATTCCACCCATAAGGCGAGACATGGCCGTTCCTTTTCCAGATAAGCGGGGGAGAATATATTTCAACTGCGCCAGTTCTACCTGAACTTTTCCATCCCTGGATTGTGCCCGTTTTGCAAAAATATCCAGAATTAACTGGCTGCGATCAATAACTTTCATCTCAGTTATTTCTGAAATGGAACGGATCTGATTTGGGGTCAGATCCTGATCAAACACCAGCAAGGTTGCACGTTGTTGTAGTGCTCGGATGATAATTTCCCGTAATTTCCCCTCACCAACCAAAAAACGGGGATTTAATTTACGCGGCCGCTGTATCACTTTATCGATGACAGCAAGGTTGGCAGTTCGAGCAAGCTCATCAAGTTCGGCCATAGAGTCTTCAACTTTCTGGCGACTCCCCTGCCCCACGGAAATTAGTAACGCCCTTTCTCGACCATCATCAAGATTAATCGTTTCAGCAACAACACGCTCCATTTCTTGATCCAGGGCGTGGATAAATGCGGAAAAATCAAGTTCAAAGTGATGGAAATCTTTCAGTTCGACGGTTTCAATCTGGGATTTCTGTTTGGTCGGAAGCAGATGTGCATACTCAAAATGCTCTGGCAAACCATCCTCGCCGACACCGATAACAGCCATGGCATCAAGGCGTAACAGTTCTAAGTCAGTTAAGTCATCACGGCTGAGGGGTTCTTGTTTCAAATGGGTATGAATACAGCGCAGCCCACGTAAACCACTTCGGCCCAGACTGTATTTGGAAAGATCGGGAATAATAATTTCCCGATCATCACCAACAATGACATATCTGATAGCTCCAGATCGATCGATGATCAAACCAATCTGTCGCTTTAACTCACGGGATAATTCGGTCAGGTAACGGGCGAGTTCTCCTGTAATCAGCTCATTGGCAGGTATCTTACGCCGGTAAATTCGTTCCAGCGCTTTGACCTGACTAGCTTTGAGCCCACCTGTTTTACCCTCGATCATTGCTTTCTTCCATAGTCAATATCAATAAATAGGGGAACACGTATCGAGCACATGTCCCCCTGTTTACTACAGATTTTCTAGCCAGCAGCAATACTGAATCCGCCATCAACATAATGAACTTCACCGGTTACACCGGAAGAAAGATCGGATAATAGATAAAGCGCCGCCTTACCAACATCTTCCTGATTGACCAGCCGCTTTAGAGGGGCACGTTCTTCAGCAACACTCAATTTTTTCTTAAAATCGGCAATCCCTGCAGCGGCCAAGGTTTTAATCGGTCCAGCAGAAAGTGCATTGACCCGAATACCCTGCTCGCCCAGCTCGGCAGCCAGATAACGAACTGAAGATTCCAGTGCTGCCTTAGCTACACCCATAACATTGTAAGCAGGAATAGTACGAACTGAACCAAGGTAGGTCATAGTAATAATGCTGCCGCCTTCCTGTAAAATAGGAAGCGCACAGCGAGTCATCGATACCAACGAATAGGCGCTGACATCTAACGCCAGACGGAAACCATCACGGCTGGTCTGGCTGAATGGACGTTTCAGATCCTCACGATTAGCAAATGCAATGGCGTGAACCACAAAATCAATCTTGCCCCATTGTTTTTCCAGTTCGCTGAAAACAGCAACCATTTCATCCTCATTTTGTACATCACAAGGAAGAATTATATTAGAATCAAGGCTTTCAGCCAACGGTCGTACTCGTTTTTCCAAAGCTTCATTCAAAAAGGTAAATGCCAATTCAGCACCTTCAGCATGAAGTTGTTGTGCTATCCCCCAAGCAATGCTTTTATTGTTTGCAACACCAAAAATAACTCCGCGTTTCCCAGTCATCAATCCCATAATTTATATGCCTCCTTTGAAAATAATTTATAAATGGATGCTCTTTTTAACAAAAGCGCGGAAGGAAGGCAAGTCAGGTTGATTTTGATGGTCTTTGTCTGTATTCAACTATTCAGGGGACGGTACTTTATTCGTCTCAGAAAGATCAGTACCATTTTCATCAATTTTCAGCAAATTCTCTTCTTCGGCCAGGATTTTCTCTTCAATCTGTGCAGCAGCAACCTGAATCGGTGAAAGGCTCAGGTAGCGCAAACAGCGATCACTGCTATTTTCAATAATTGACATCGGTCCGGTACGTTCAATTTTAATTTCTTCGGTCGTGTCTCCCAGAGTAATAAGAACCCCTTCTTTGAGTGATTTCAAAATATTTATTTTAGGATTTTGACTGCTAAAACTCTGAGGTTTGGAAGCATTGATTTCAGCGCTGAAGTTATTTTTTTCTTCGTGGAGTTTATCTAACTGTTCATTGAGAACTGATAGACGAACTTCGGCAGCAGCAGCAATATCATCATCTTTCTTCAAGTGTTGTTTTAACGGACCCAATGCTGCATTGATTGATTCGATCTGTTGGTTGATATTTTTTAGCTGTTCCCGCAGATAATCAAACCGATCGGCATCAGGGAAGTAAACACCCGCAACAACTCTGGTTTTTTGACCAGAACTGGTACCGAGATCTTTCGCCTCAATCCCATCCATTGCTGTGCAGCTGCCACCAATAATTGCACCACGCTCAACAGTCACTTTACCAGTCGACTTAATCACCGAATTACGGATCTCATTGGTCACGTAAACATCGCCATGACAGACAACCGCTACTTGATTGAGAAAATTTGCGTGCAGATCACCATAACAAGTAATCTGACCAGTTTCCTTACCAGCCATACTGGTCATTTCGATCGATCCATCCGATTCAATATTGCAATCACCAATATGCCCGGCAACCTTTATCCCCTTAGTTGTTTTAATATCAAAATCGTTTGGCACATCACCTTTAATCTCGACAAAACCATGGAAATCAATATTACCAATACTTAAGTTAAGATCACCAGCAACCACTAATTGATCAACAACTGAGATAATTTGTTTCTCAAACAAAGCACGACCAGATTTTTCCGCAAAAGCAACACGATCCTCATATCTCAGGGTAACACCCTCTCCAGCGATCAATTCAAAGGGTTTGCCGCGTTCGGCGGGAACAGGCAATCCTTGGACACTGATGCCGGGAATCCCATTTTGTGGAGGGTGTACCGTCCCTAGTTTCTGATCAGGCTCAATTTCACTATAGGCATTCAAGTTCCTGAGATCGATATTCCCCTCTTCATCCTCTTCAAACTCGGTCTCTTCTCCAGAAACCTTGACAGTCAATTCAAACCAACCATCGGCACCACTGACCGGTTCAACACCTTTGGCTAAAATCGTTGGTTCCGGTGTAAGACCCATTTCAATTTCAGCACAAAAACCGTAAACCGCTGAATAATCAATTGTCTGGATAATGTTATTTTGCTGCAGGAACCAGAATAGATCGGGAGGGGTGATAATGGGTTCTGTATTTGGGATAATAGCAGCAGATTTCCCGGCGTGCTTCTCATCAATTTCTTCATCCGAGACGACAGATTCATCTGCTTCTATTGGGGAACTATCCTCTGTCGGAGGTGTTTTCTCGGAGAATATCTCAATCCCAGCCAAACACTCCATCTGCTCGTTGCCCAACCTGAAACTTAATTTAAACCGCGAATTTTCCTCAACGAACAGAAGTTTCGGATCTGGTTCACTCTGAGAATTTAACATGCCTTGAACATTGCTCATACCGAACCTGTCAGATGGAAAAGAGCTCTGGACGTAGATCTGAGTCAAATTATTTGTGGAAAGTTCCTCACATTATACTACTTCTCGATAGCGACATTTGTAAAATCCGGAGAATATATCTGATAACAATTTCTCCCGTTTCTTTTAGACTTACACATGGCAATATCAGCATTTTTTAGCAGATTTTCGATATCGATAATATCTCCAGAAAACTCAGCGATCCCAATACTTCCTGTCAGATAAAGTTCATTTTCAGAAAACATAAATGGTTTTTGCAAATCATCAAGAATCTGCTGTGCTCTTAACTTAGCATCCTCAATAGATTGAATAGACTGTAAAACAACAATGAACTCATCTCCACTCATATGGGCAACCGTGTCAACCTCTCGGGTATTTTTCTGCAAACGGAGAGCAACCTCTTTAAGTACCGTATCCCCAGCAAAGTGCCCCAAGCTATCGTTAATTTTTTTAAAATTATCTAGGTCAAGAAACATAACAGCCCCACTCTCCCCTTCCCGCTTAACATGCTGGATTGAATGCTCCAAGCGAGCATACAGGAGCAAACGGTTAGGTAATCCTGTCAGTGGGTGGTGGTGAGCTTGATACTCTAGCTGTTTGGCAGTTTGCGTCATAGACAGGAACTGTTCTTCTTCCGCTTGTTTACGAGCCGTGATATCAACAAAGAACCCCCTAACACCAGTCACTTTGCCATCTTCTATCATTTTGTTTGAATAGGCTATCGCTGAAAAAATTGAACCATCTTTTCTTAATGCCCGATATTCATTAACGTTGGAAACTTCGCCCTGCATCCGACGCGCAATATTTTGTTTCAGTCGCTCTCTATCTTCGGGGACAAATAATTCAAGTCCGCTTAAGCCACCTAACACTTCAGCGGGAGAATACCCAAATGATTCGAGAGATTTACTATTAAAATATGTCACCTGCATATCCAGATTGGTTTCAAAAACAGCAACCGGCAACTGTTCTGCCATATTTTTGAAACGCTTTTCGCTTTCTTGTAAAGCTTCAAAAGTATTGAAAAAGTTCTCTTTTTCCCTTCGTAGAATCAGGATCATAGTCACCGCCAAAGCCGTTATTATTGCAGTCAAAATAGCTTCAAACTTGACTCCTGAAACAAATGCTATAAACACATGAACCACATTTGAAAACTCAATATGGCCAAACAAAAGTTCGGATAAAACAAATGATGAACTAAAAACAAAAACATATAATACTAAAACGAAAACAAACCAGACAGATCCAAATACAGGTAGATTCTTTATTCTTTTTTTAACTATATTCAAAAATAACCAGGCGAGTGGAATTGCAGTGATATGCATGAAGATAGTTGTCAACAGATTATCGTAGGGGCCACCCAGAGCAGCTAGAAAACCGAGTCCAACTGCATAAATTCCGTGCGAAAGAAATACAATACCAACAA
>JAOZLQ010000219.1:0-2721 GCA_029934755.1 Desulfuromusa sp.
GAACCACCCCCGCGACCAATGACAATAACATCTGAGCTTGCTTCAATATTCAGAGTAGCTATTGCAGCTGCTATTTCTGCACCAGCCCCTTCACCTTGAACCCGAACAGGACATATCAGAATCTGCAGTCCAGAGGAACGTCTTTGCAACACATGCAAAATATCCTGAATCGCTGCCCCGGATGTCGAAGTCACGATGCCAATTGTTTGTGGAAAAGATGGAAGTGTTTTTTTTATCCCCTGAGCAAACAGCCCTTCTTTCTCCAATTTATCCATTAATTGATCAAAAGCCAGCTGTAAACTGCCAACACCCTCCGGCTCAATCCCTTCAACAATCAATTGCAAATCACCCCGTTGCGGGTAAATTGAAACCCGCCCACGACAGATAACCGCCAAACCATTTGTCGGCTTAAAGCGTAACGCTCTGGCATGGCTACGGAACATAGCGCACTTAAGTTGAGCTTTTTTATCCTTCAGGGTGAAATAATAGTGACCGGAAGCTGGCTGTGAGACATTACTCAACTCCCCCTGCACCAACACTTCTACAAAATTATCCTCAACCAGCTCCTGTACCAATTGAACTAAGTTCGAAACTGAAATAACCGTGGACATATCCATTTCCTATAGAAACCTCACCATCCATTCACAATAAAGAATGGGCATTATAACTATCTTCAATCAAGATTGACAGGATGGAAGGAATCACCTATAAATAGTTAAATTATTTAAATATTCACCATTAGGAAACTCATGCCACGCTCATATGTTATTGCCATCGCTAGTGAAAAAGGTGGGGTTGGGAAAACCACTCTGGCCACCAATTTAGCTATTTACTTGAAAGGCTTGGCTGAAGACCTGCCAGTCACTCTTTTCAGTTTCGATAATCATTTTACCGTTGATCAAATGTTTCAATTAGGTAAAACCAGCAGTACCCACAATGTCAGTGAACTCTTTACCGGGAGTAATCCCGCCGATCTCCTATCTAATGGACAATATGGTGTTGATTACATCCAATCCAGTCGCAATCTGTTTGAATTGCAACATCAAGTAAAAAGTATAGACCAACTCGCGCAAAACATCAGTCGCTCAACCTTATCTGGATTGATCATTATCGATACAAGTCCAATACTTGATATTTACACCCGTAACGCACTTTATGCAGCTGATCGCGTTATTGTCCCGATAAAAGACGCCCCGTCATTGGAGAACTGTCGCAATTTGGCTGATTTTTTAGCCCAGAATAACCGTTCAAAAACAGTCTTAAAACTTTTACCCTGTCTCATTGATACCCGTATCCACTTCGATGGTCCATTTCGCAATTCATACCAATTGTTAAAAGCCTATGCAATCAATCGAGGTTATCGTTGTTTTGAAGGTTTTATCGCTAAAAGCCCAAAAGTAGAGTCCTTGAGCACAAACCCATCCGGAAAGATTTATCCCGTCATAACTCATGGACGCAATACCGAAGTTCATCTTCAGTTGACCCATCTGGCACGACAAGTCTACCTTGACTATCTGGAACAGGGGCCAATGAGACTCAAGGAAGTGTCCAATGAGCTTTTTGATCAGGAAGAACAATTTGCCCAGGAATATAAATCACGGCTTAATAATCTACAGCCAAGTTGTCTCTGTTGCGATGCCCAAATTCCAAGGGATGAAATCTGGCCCAATGCCTATTTTTTGGAAAATAGCACAGGTAACTTTAGCGGATTTATTGAAGAGGATTGTTTTTTTGAACTGTTATTACAGGATTGCTATCCTGAACTCAATAGTAGAGAACAGCAAAAACTGTTACAAGAAATACTGGTCGGTTCCGCAAATAGATCCCTGCTGCTCCTACAAAAAACTCAGGTTAACAGTGAGCAGGCTCAAATCGATCTTTTTCGACTGGATCAACATGGTGAAAAAATTTCAGGACGAAGTATCTTGTTAAAAAAACGCGGACGTTTTCAGCGCCAGGGGAAAATGAGCCTATTACACTTATTCAATCAAGCAGCAAAAGGTCAGGAAAAATACTTTCAACAACTGCTGATTAGGCAAACCGATAAAAATCCCCTCAACATTTTACAACACCATAACTATCTGGAATGGCAAACCATTTTCAACCGAATTCAGGTTGACCACCAACTGGATACAGAAGCTGGTTAATCATATCAATCAATAAACATGCACCAGATTGGAAGCCGAGACAAAATCCACTGGCTGTTGCCGGAGCCAACCCTGCTCCAATCGAAAAGCCTCCAGAGTTTCTGCATGAGGATGGCAAATAGCAATTATTTCCCGATTCTTACCCGCCAGATGGACCATTTTATGAATTTGTTGTCTGACATAAGTAATATCTTCCTTATTATCCAGAAAAATATTTCGAGTCGCTGTTTTCAACCCCATTTTCCGTGCTTCCGAAAAAGCAACTGAACTACCAATAGTCCGGCTATCAATAAAGAAAAGTTCGTGTTGCTTCAGCTCATCCAATACTATCCTCATAGGTTCCGATTCTTCGGTATAACGTGACCCCATATGGTTATTTCCACCAACGGCACCCGGTACCTCATCTATATAGGATTGAACCAGACGGCGGATTTTATCTTCTGACTGACCCAGCAACAATGCATTTGCACCCGGATTTGTCTGGGGATAGCTGCGCGGCTGCATCGGCATATGAATCATGTATTCACGACCCTGATCCTGCAGTAAAGACGTTGCTGATAACGCCCTGCTCGTA
>JAOZLQ010000219.1:2731-2827 GCA_029934755.1 Desulfuromusa sp.
TGTACCCGGCAGAATTGACGGCGTAATAATAACATCAAGACGCAACAGTTCACGCATAGTGGAGAGCGACCCACCCATATCATCCATGATAACAGC
>JAOZLQ010000010.1 GCA_029934755.1 Desulfuromusa sp.
TTTATCGATTTGAATATATTATAAAAAGCTGAAGCATAAAAAAGGTGATTTCTTTTTGCGAGAAATCACCTTTTTGGGAACCGATTTTATGTCGGGACTATTTGATATGGCATTCCTTACACTTTGTGGGTCCCTTTTTTAGTTCTTTGTGACAATCTTTACATTGTTTATGATAGGCATCTTTAGGTTTTGGTGCATGTGGATCGATGCCGTGACAGCTTTTGCATTGATTGTAATCTCCAGTGTGATGGCAGGTAGCGCATTCGGCCAATTCTTGGTGTGCCGTATGATTAAAGGTGACAGTCCCTATCTTAGCAGTATATTTTATTTCGGCAGGACCATTTGTTACTGCAACAACGACAGTTGCAATAGATGAAACTAAAATTGTGGCAGTCAACAGGATCATAAGTTTTTTCATCGTCTTTCCTCCTTTAACAAGGTGATCGGTTCCTGTAGAATATATTTTCACATTTTTAAAGTGATTTCATTCGACATCGATTGAAATATCGTAAGATGTCTGGTTGTAATACTGTAATATTAGTATGTTATGGTGAGTTGTTTAATGGCCTTATCTAGTTGGTCTGGAGCTCTTATTACATTGTTTACAGCGTAAAGGACTCTCTGCTAGAATTCGAAAAATTTATTTAAATTATTATGGACACTGGTATGGAACCTTTAAACCCTCCTTCTGTTGCGATAGATGGGGATGCTATTCGCAAAATTCGTGAAGAAAAACGGTTGACGCAGCTTTATGTGTCAAAAGTTGTTGCTGTAACTACTGATACTGTCTCACGTTGGGAAAACAATCGTTATCCAACTATCATGCGGGACAATGCTTTGAAGTTGGCAGAAGCACTGGAAGTTGATCTCGATGATATATTGAAAACTGATCATCCTGTTGATGACCATCCTTCACAAAAATCGCAAAGGAAAATTTGGACATTTCTTCTGTTTCTTGTTGGTGGTGTTTTTCTTATTTTGGTTTTTTTACTGCCGCAGTTTAAAGCTTCACCTGTTCCGGTTTTACAAGCAAAGAGATTACTTCCCCCTTATGCAGCACCCGGAAGTCGAATCTTGGTTCAAGCGGTGCTTTCCGCAGAAATGCCACTAAAGGGGATGATTCTTAAGGAAACGTTTCCAATAGGATGGCGTTTATTGGAATCAAATCCTGTTGTTTCCCACCTTGATGTTGATGCGGGGGTTGCGCGGTGGATTTTCAGAAAACCAACATTTAAAACACGAGTTTTTTATATGCTTGAGGTTCCTGGTGATGTTGATCCTGATGCAGAGGTAATAATCAGCGGTGAATTGATAGCTAATCCAGAGGGACAACGTTCAGTTGCATCACTGCATTCGGTTGGAATCATGCAGGTTAAGCCATTTCATTGGGCAGACAGGAATGGTGATCAAATTATTGATGATTTGGAAATTCTTGATGTCTCTGATTTAACCGAAGAAGCTGAACCGTTAGATCTGGATTGGGATTTAATTGAGCTGATCTGGGAGACTGGTGCTTATCGTTGGGATCCTGAGATAAATCAATTTATTCCTGTTGAAGCTTTTCATAAGTAAAACTGATATCGCTGAATTTGTGGTAAAAAGGTTTTGACAATAGTTAGGGTAATTTCTAAAATCGGGCCCCGTTAAGCGTTTGTGTGACGGAGTTGTTTGCTTCTACCATTTTAAGGAAATATTTAGTTATGGATACGGTTATTGAGCTGCTGAAAGATGAAATGCTGGCAGTTGAAAATCAGTTCAAAAAAAACCTGGCTTCGGATGTGCAACTGATCAGCCAAGTTGGTAATTACGTCCTTTCGAGCGGTGGAAAACGTTTTCGACCCATGTTGCTACTCCTTTGTTCCCGTCTGTGCAATTATCGTGGAGACAAACATATCGAATTGGCTGCAGTTATTGAATTTATCCATACTTCTACATTACTTCATGATGATGTCGTTGATAGTGCTACTCTTCGTCGTGGAAATCGTTCCGCAAATTCTGTTTGGGGAAATCAAGCATCGGTGTTGGTGGGTGATTTTCTTTTTGCCAAGTCCTTTTCTGTTATGGTTGGTTCAGGGAGTCTGAAAATTTTGAAGATTCTTTCCGATACCACGACTCAGCTAGCAGAAGGAGAAATCCTCCAGTTGTTAAATACCTGCGATCTTGAGGTCGATGAGCCCCGTTATTTGCAGGTTGTCCGTGATAAAACTGCTATTTTGATTGCTGCTGCTTGTCAGGTCGGGGGTGTTCTTGGTGGGGTTGATGAAACTCAGGAAATGGCATTACGTGAATTCGGTTTGGAAATTGGTACCGCTTTTCAATTGATGGACGATGCCCTTGATTATATTGCGGATGAAGAGGACTTTGGTAAGGAAAAAGGCCATGATCTTTTTGAGGGAAAAATGACTCTGCCCTTGATTCATGCTTATTCTAACTCTACAGAGTTGGAGCGGGGGGAGATCTCCAGAATCATTGAAGCTGAGGAATTGATTGAGAAAGATCTTGATTATATTTGTACCCTAATCAATGAAAAGGATGGTATCGATTATACCCGTTGCAAGGCCATTGAGAGAATCGAACGAGCAAAGCAACAACTACTTCTTTTCCCTGACTGTGAGGCACGACAGGCTCTATTTACTCTTGCCGATTATGTTGTTTCACGTAATAAATAGCATTCCCTGCTTTCTTCTCTGCTGGCTTGACGATTATTTTTCTCCCCTTGGTGGAAATAAAGAGCAAGATTGGGTCACTCAGTTCTTAATTTTCCTCTCTAGGTTCTTACCTGAAAGTCGTCTATAATCTGGTCTATGTTTCGTATTAATCTACATAAAAAGGTTCTTGGTGCTTTTCTGTTGCTTTCATTGGTACCGCTGGGCATTTTGTTGTTCAATTCTCAACATAGTTTGCGCTTGGTTGAGGACTTATTGCGCCAAAGAACGACCGAGGCTTTAGATAATCAAGCAGCCGAAGCTCTTGAAAGTAAGGCGTTGATGGTTGCTAAACAGGTATCTGCTTTTTTGCATGAAGTTGAAGGGGACCTGTTTGATTTATCTTTATTACCGACAACTGAGGACGCCTACCTCAATTTTTCACACAGTCATCAACGAGAACTCTGGTATCGCCATGGTACTAATGATGAACCGGTTGAAATACGGGAGAATGACCTTTTATATAGCGAACTAGCCTATGTTGATGGTAACGGACGTGAATTAGTTCGTATTGTTGCTGGGCAACCATCGCATCACTATAGAGATCTTTCCGATCCATCCCAAACAACGTATAAAACAGAAACTTACTTCAACCAAGCAACGCAATTAGAGACTGGTCAACTTTGGGTTTCTCGACTAAATGGCTGGCATGTCAGTCGTAATGACCAGTTGCAAGGTGCCGAAACTCCTCTACTAGCTGTGCAGGGTGCCCAATACCGTGGGGTCATCCGCTTTGCTACACCAATCAGGGCTGACGGTAAACTTTTGGGAGTGGTTGTCCTGTCTCTCGATCACCGTCATTTGATGGAATATACTCAGCATATTTCATCGATTGGAAGTCAAGAGGTGGTATTTCCATCTTATTCAAGTGGTAACTATGCTTTTATGTTTGATGATCAAGGCTGGATGATTGCTCATCCCAAACATTGGGATATCCGTGGTTTTGATGCCGGTGGAAAATTGGTCCCTGCTTATAGTGATGTAACCCCTGAACGGGATATCCAATCAGGTAGAATCCCATTCAATCTTCTGCATGCAGATTTCATTCATCCCAATTATCCTCGTCTTGCTAAGGCTGTTTTGCGTGGTGAATCGGGTGTTGTTGAAACGACTAATGTCGGTGGTGCAAATAAAATCATGGCCTATGCCCCGATCCATTATGCAGAGGGGGCATATCAGGATCATAATATTTTTGGCGGTATTACTATCGGCGCAGAAATTGATCGATTTCATCAACCGGCAGTCACAACATCCCGGTTGATTCGGCATGAAATCAATAATTATTTAAAGCAGTCATGGTTGGTCGTCTCTCTAACGGTCATGTTTGTTATTGCGACTGCATACATGCTAGCTGACAGTATTGTTCATCCGCTACTTTCGTTGACTGAAGGGACACGGCGGATGATTCGTGGCCATCTGGCACCTGAGGTCAAAGTTGACTCCAATGACGAAGTCGGAGTTTTGGCTGATTCATTCAATACTATGGTGGCAGAACTGAATAATCGCCGGCAGAGATTATTGCAGACGTTGCAAGCATTGCGGCAGTCACGTAAAGAAATTATTCGGGAAAGAAATTTTAAGAATACTGTTTTTGAGAATATTGAAACAGGATTGCTTACTTTTGATGTGGACAGCAGGGTTACCTCTGCGAATGGGTCTGCCTGCCAAATATTAGCTATCGAACGACCTGGTAAGGACTGTAGTTGGAAAAAACTATTGGTTGAATGGCCGGAATTGCATGAAGTTATCGGTCGATGGTTTTCGGCAAGTCGAATAGGAGAAAGTACCTCTTTTCGAGAATATGTACCGCTGGAAAGAAAAGGACGAACACTAACCTACCGGATGGCAATGTTTCCGCTGAGTTTCCGTCAGCAGGAAGGTTGGTTACTGACTATTGAAGATTTGACCGAGCGGGTGAATTTACGACAGCAGATGGCACGTATGGATCGATTAGCCTCTTTGGGACGAATGTCTGCTGGGATTGCCCACGAGGTGCGCAATCCGCTGACCGGAGTCAGTTTGCTTTTAGATGAACTGCACGATCGTTTACTTGGACAAGAGGCTGATCAACAGCTGATTCGAGGGGCCCTTGGGGAAATTGAACGATTAGAGTCTCTGGTCAATGAAATGTTACATTTTTCATCACTTCCGACTCCTAAACTTGCTTATGGTCGGGTTGAAAAAGTTGTTCAGGATTCTTTGTTTTTGACCCGAAAACAATGTCAAAGGCAAAAGGTTAAATTAATTGAACGGCTGGATGGTGATCTTCCAGAAATCATGATGGATGCGGATCGTTTGAAGCAGGTTTTGTTGAATTTACTAAACAATGCTTTGGATGCAATGCCTGACGGGGGTGAATTGGAAATTGTTGTTGAAAAAGACAATGATCAAATATTGATTCGTGTTACGGATACCGGGATTGGAATCCCAGCAGAGCAGTTACCGTTAATTTTTGAACCATTTTTTACCAGTAAGGGGCAAGGAACTGGGTTGGGGTTAGCGATTAGTTACAATATAATTTCTGATCGTGGTGGTGAAATTCAGATTGAAAGTACACAGGGTGTTGGTACGACAGTGTTGGTTTCATTGCCGATAAATCTGACCAGCTGAATCAAGTTTTTGTAGTAGGAGTAATTGGTATGGAAAAAATTCTTATTGTTGATGATGAAGCATTTATTCGGGAAAATCTCGAGCGGATTCTTGCAGAAGATGGTTACCGCCCAATTTCGACTGAATCACCGGATGAGGCAATTCATATTGTTGCTGAAGAAGAAATCAGTTTGGTGTTGCTGGATTTGAATTTAGGTAGTAGCAGCGGATTAGATGTATTAAGGGCGATGCAAGAAGTTGATCCCGAAATACTGGTCATTATTATCACTGGTTATGGAACGGTTGAAAGTGCAGTGGAAGCATTGAAAATTGGAGCTTATGACTACATTAAAAAACCATTCAAGGCTGATGCAATTCACTTGATTGTTAAACTGGCTCTGGAAACCCAGAATTTGCGACGTAAACTTAAACGGCTGTCTCGTGATACCGATGGAATCAATATGGTCGGTAACAGCCCACCATTAATGCAGGTTTTTCAGCAAATCAGAGAAGTGGCCAAACATGAAACCGCCACGGTTTTGATCTCTGGGGATAGTGGCACAGGGAAGGAATTAGTTGCGCAGGCGATTCATAACTTATCGCCGCGCAGTGAACAGCCATTTGTCGAAATAAATTGTGGTTCATTGCCATTTAATCTCCTTGAAACAGAGTTGTTTGGACATGAACGGGGTGCTTTCACCGATGCTAAAAACCGAAAAATAGGATTATTTGAAGAAGCTGACGGAGGTGCTATTTTTCTAGATGAAATCGGAGAAATGGATATGAGTCTTCAGGTGAAGCTTTTACGGGTGCTTGAAGATCGAAAAATTCGCAGGCTTGGAGGTAATCGCAATATAGATATTAATGTGCGGATTATTGCTGCAACCAATGCTGATCTGAAAAGTGCAATAGGGGATAAAGCCTTTCGTGAGGATCTCTATTATCGATTGAATGTTTTTCCAATTTATATTCCTCCACTGCGTGAGCGACGGGAAGATATCCCCATATTGCTCGAGTATTTTTTGCAACGTTTTAGCAAGGAATTCAACAGGCCGACGGGGAGGATCAATCGTGATGCTCTTGATTTGGTGATGCGTTATCATTGGCCGGGTAATGTTCGGGAACTGCGCAACGTTGTTGAACGGATCTGTATTATGCACAATGTTGATAAAATTCTTCCCGCGCACCTTCCGCGTGAAATCTGGGGTGAATCCCCTCAGAGTGAAATGCCATTCAAATATGAGATCCCGCCTGAAGGAATTGTGCTGGATGATGTTGTCGGGCAGATTGAAAAAGAACTGGTTGAACAAGCCTTTAAAATAACCGGTGGAAATGTAGCTAAAACCGCCCGTATTTTGAACGTCCCTCGTGGAACATTACGTTATAAGCTGGAAAAATATCATTTGACCAGTGAATGATTTTTAAGTTCAAATTTATTTGCTAACAACCGTTTTGTGATTGGTTGGTGTCGCTAGATTGCAATGTGAACAGGATGAACAGCAACCGGAGCAACCTTTTGCTGCATTTTTTATAGTTTTATATATGTTTTGTGCAACATAAAAAGCTGCTGCTGCAACAATTATCATCATGACTATGTCATCCCAGGGAAACATTGAAATCCTTTCGAACTGTCCATGGGATTGTCCCCGGACAAGTAAATTAAATAAATAACTTTGTCCCGATCTGGTAAATAGCAACAGCCATTCCGAACCCTATTGTTGTATTAAAGACTGTGGCAAAAATGGCCCACCGCCAAGATGATTCTTTTGCCATGGCGACAACGGTAACAACACAAGGAGCGTAGAGCAGCACAAAAACAATCATAGACAAGGCTGTAAATTTGTTCCAGCTGGGATCAACAGCTATTCGGCTGGAAAGGGTATCTGCTGATTCAGGGTCAACATCCCCCAGAGAATATGCTGTGCCAAAGGTGGATACGATAACTTCTTTAGCGGCGAAACCTCCGACCAGGGCTATATTAGTCCGCCAATCAAAACCAGCTAATTGACTGAGTGGTTCCAGAGAACTTCCGATTCTTCCAGCTAATGAATAACGTAGTGCTGTTTGCCCCTCATGATTGCTGATCTCTAGTAACGCTAGTTCCCGTTTCGTATTGTCTTGGATTGAACTGGATATAGCCTGTCTTTCCGCGGCAAACTGGTTGACCTGTCCCTCGGGTAAGCTTGGAAAGGTCATTGCCGCCCAAAGTAGAATTGAAACGGCCAGAATAACTGTTCCTGCTTTTTTAATGTATTGCCAAGTACGTTCCCAGGTATGAATATAAATTCCACGTAAGGTCGGTAGGCGATAAGGGGGCAGTTCCATAATGAAAGGGGTAGATTTTCCCCTGATTATGGTAGAACGGACCAGCTTAGCTACCAATAAAGCCATAACCCAAGCAAATAGAGTGATTGAAAACATCATCTGCGCTTTATATTCAGAGAAAAATGCGGCAACCAGTAGCATAAAAACAGGTAATTTTGCTCCACAGGGCATAAATGGTGCGGTCAGCAATGTTGCTAGTTTTTCTTTGGGGCTGCGAAGGGTGCGAGTTGCCATAACTCCCGGAACGGCGCAGCCACCAGCGATTCCTCCAGAGATAATAAATGGCATGGCTGAATAGCCATGTAGCCCAAAAATCCTTAGAACGCGATCGAGCATATAGGCAACGCGCGCCATATAACCGGAATCTTCAAGGAATGAAATCATCAGAAACATGATGGCAATCAGTGGTACAAACCCCATAACGCCACCAACTCCATCAATAATCCCGGAAACGACAAGTGATTGGAGTAATCCTTCAGGAATCAGTTTGGTTGCTGATGTGGAAATCCAGGCAAAGAAACTCTCCAGCCAGCCCATGGGGATTTCACCTAAACTAAAAGTAATTTGAAACATAGCGTAGAGAATAGCCACCATCAGTACCGGTCCGAGATAACGGTTAACTAGAAATCTGTCGAGCTTTGTGGTGAATTCAATGCGTTCATGTCGTGGTTTTTCTTGAATAATAATATTTTGTTTAAGAATGGAATTGATCAGACCGTAGCGATAATCGGCAATGATCGCTTCTGGTGGAATATTGAGTGTTTTTAAACAGTGTTCCCTGACATTTTCAATGATGACCATCAGTTGTTCAGCTACCTGGCTATCTTGTTGTCCCAACCGGATGATTTCACTGTCATTTTCCAGATATTTTAGTGCAATCCAGCGCGCCGGGTAGCGATTTGTCATGAACTGGTGATCCAAAATAATTTTTTCCATCTCATCGAGAGCCAGATCAATATCAGTTCCGTAAGATATTTTTAGGGGAACCCAAGGTTTTTTTTTGTCTTTGGCTTCATTGATCGCAACTTCAAGCAACTCTAGTTTACCTTGACCAGTGCGGGCAATAGTTTCAACGATGGGACAATTGAGTAGTTTAGAAAGTTTCTGTTTGTCAATTCTTAGCCCTTGTTTCTTGACGTCGTCCATCATATTCATTGCCAAAACAACAGGAATTCCCAATTCAAAGAATTGAACTGCCAAATAAAGATGTCGTTCCAGCATTGTCGCGTCTACAATATCGACGACAATGTCAGGTTTTTCATCAATCAAAAAATTTCGAGCGACCAATTCTTCTTGTGAGTAGGCTGAGAGTGAATAAGTTCCAGGAAGATCAATCAGTTTCACTCTCGTGTTCTTGATCGTAATACTTCCTTCTTTTCTTTCAACAGTAATCCCAGGGTAGTTACCAACATGTTGGCGCGCGCCGGTAATCGCGTTAAAAAGAGTCGTTTTCCCCGAATTTGGATTTCCAGCAAGGGCAATCGTGGTTTTTGATATTTTTTCAAGTTTCCAAACTTTAGCTGTTGTTTTCATTGCAGGATTCCAGCCCCTCAACAGTGATATAGTCAGCTTCGCTATTACGTAGTGTCAGGGTGTAATTTTTCAGTCGCAGTGAAACAGGGTCTTTCAGAGGAGCCCGGCCAAGCACTTCAATTTCTGTTCCAGGAGATAAGCCCATATCACGCAAGCGGCGGCCAATTTCCCCTTGAGCAGTGACTGAGATGATTTTAGCTTTTGTTCCTGTAGTGACTTGGCGTAAAGATTTTGGCATAACGGCGGTCCTTGTTGGAAAATGAAGATGATAATGATTATCATTTATGGGTGGAAATTACAGGAGTTGAGTAGAATAGTCAAGAAAATAAATATGAAGATAGATGGGTCTGATATCTAAGTTAAATCACACTGTTAGATGGTATTGTCTAGTAAAGTTATCAGCAAATAATGAGAAAAAAATTCAAGCAGTAATTTTGTATTTAGCAACCCATTTCAAAAAGTAATAAGGACTGCAGATGATTATGAGTTCACTTCTGTTGAAATAACTTTCTTATTCTCAATCTTTATTATTCTGTCACAAAGAGGATACATTGCCTCATCGTGGGTCACAATGACAACTGCAACATTTTGGTCGACGGCTATTTTTTTAAGCATCTTTACTACATCAACTGAACGTTTTAAATCGAGTGCTGCGGTTGGTTCATCTGCCAAGATAATTTCTGGCTTATTTGCCAGTGCTCTTGCAATAGATACCCGTTGATTTTGCCCTCCTGAGAGTTGAGCAGACGTAGCATTTGCTTTGTCTGAAATCTCAAAATACTTCAGAAGTTCCATAGCATCTTTCTCTGAATCCTTTTTAGATATACCGTTAGTTTGAGGGACCAGGGTGACATTTTCTAAAACAGTTAAAAAGGGGATAAGGTGATGAGCTTGGAAAATAAAACCAATTTTTTCTCTGCGTATTTTTCTTGTCTCTTTAGTTAGCCATTTATTATCATAAACTTTTTCATCACCTAGATAAATCGTGCCACTTGTTGGTTCTTCAACACACCCTATCATCATCAGAAGAGTTGTTTTACCCGCACCACTTGGTGCGGTAAGAGCTACAAGTTCCCCTTTATCAATACTGAATGATGCCCCATCTATCACTTCAACCAGACTTTCACCTTCTCCAAAGTTTTTGATGAGATTTTCAACGCGAATGCTTTTTTCACTCATCTTAACCACCTATTGCCGCAGCAGGATCTGCGCTAATTACTTTTTTAACACCTATAAGAGATGATAAAATGGCAAAGACTATTATTACGATTAAAAGCATCCAGGCATCAGGCATTTCTAAAACTACTCTCTTGGGGAATTTGTCATAAATAAGATAAGCAAAAATATTTCCAAATATAAAAGCTATAAAGGCAAGAAGTAGCGTCTCTTGAACAACCATTTTGATTATCAAACTATTGGGTATCCCAATAAGTTTCATAATGGAGATCTCTTTCATCTTCTCCAAGGTCATTGTATAAATTATAAGTGCAATAATAATTGTAGAAACAGCTACTAAAATAGCGGTGAACATGCCAATTTGTTTAGAAGATTTTTCAACTAAATTTTTTGTAAGAATGGTTTTTTGTTCAGCTTTTGTATAAACGCTTTTATGTTTAAATCTCCTTATAGCGTTGGCCACCATATCATTTGAATAACCTGGTTTTAATGAAGCCACAATGGTGTTCACCATATGTGAATCACGGTTTATTATTCCTCTGGCTTTATCGTTTCTTATGCGGTTATTTGAGTATGAAAATTGTAATTCTTGTGCATCTTTGAGACTTATATAGACCAATGAATCGCCACCAGATGAAACCGTTCCCTTTGTAATACCCACAACTTTGAAATTATTTCTTCCAAGTTTAATTGTTTCTCCTACCTTAAAACCTGTTTTATCTGTCACAACGATCTCATAGTGACTTCGTTGCAAGGTTCTCCCTGCTATGATCCGTTCTGGTTTGATAGCATTGAAACTACCATGTGGATCAAATCCAACAGCCACAACACGCACAGGCTTTGGTGTTGCCGGAAGTTGAATGTTTTGAAATGTTAAAGCCCCAGCCTTATCCACTCCGTCTATAGCGCGTAAAGTCTCTTTCAGACTTTCATGTATTCTTGAAGCTTCTGCAAATGGACCAAGTGTATCTTCTTGAACGACCCATAAATCAACATCTAGGTCATTAAGTAGTATTTGTGCATCAACTATCATTCCACGATAAACGCCTATCATGATAAGTACGATGCCCAGTAGCATTCCTACACCCATAGAAGTAACAATAAATTTGCCTAAGCTATGAGCTATATCTTTTTGTGCCAGATTAATCATCAGTTAATATTCATTCCCTCTTTGAGGGCTTTATTGTGTGGCGAAGCTATTAAAATTTTAACATCGGTATTGAGTCCTGAAATGCCCAATTCTTTTTCACCTCTTGCGATTATTTCTACTTCATGGAAATGTGCTTTGTCGGTTTGTTTTATCCAAAGGCCGATTTTTTCACCTTGGTAAGCAATAGCCGTTGAGGGGACTTTTACGATATCTGTAAAGCGCTCAGTTGTAATAATTACTTCTGCTTGTTCATTGATATAAAAAGGTATCGGCAACTTATCAAAGGCAATATTTACTTCTCTCTCTTGTGTTATTGCATCAGTCTGAGCCACGATGCGCTTGACGTAACCGTTAAACGTTTTATCGTTTTGTGACCGAAGTGTTATGTTGGTTTTTTGCCCTACTTTAATCTTGCCACTTATCTTTTCATCAATGTACGCCTTAATCCAAACAGTTTTTGGATCAACGATTCTTAGGATGCTTTGCGATGGTGTAACCGTTTGGGAAACTTCAGCTTGTTTTGCGATAACATACCCTGAAACTGGTGCAAATATTTTATACCGAGACAGTTTAACCTTTAGCGATTCCACACCTTTTCTCGCCCGTTCAATTTCTATTTTTACAGAGTTGCTGCGCGCGTAAGATGCTTCTATCTGAGCAGTAATTGTATCCAGATCAGCTTTTGTTTTGTCATACTCAGCTTGTGAAACAAAAGATTGATTGCGTAATTTTGCATAGCGTTCATAAGTTATTAACGCGAGATTTTTTTGTATTTTTAAACTTTTAAGCTCTTGTTGAGTAGCTTCTAGTTCGGAGATTGTTTTACTAACGGAAATTTTAGCGGCATCTAAAAGTTCTGGTATGTCAACGGTATCCATTGTTATAAGTAAATCGCCTTTTTTTACCCACAGACCTTCATCACTTAAAATTGATATGATTTTACCACCCATTTGAGCATCGATGGAGTAGATATTTTTCGCACCAACATTACCAATGCCAAAAACGCTAACATCAATAGAACCGATTTCGGGTGAAATGGTTTTAAATGTGGATTTTGGGATGTATACTTTGTTGTAAAATGTTAAACTGCTGATACCTATAACTGCTAAAATGATTAGATATTTAATGACTTTATTCACGATATCTTTCCCTTTAGATAATCAATTCGATTTATTGCGATACTTCTTGAGTAGTAGGCTTCAAGTATCCCAAGTTCCGCATTTAAAATAAGTGAATTTGCATCAAGAATTTCTATATAGGTTGCAAGTCCCTCTTTGTAACGTGCTTCAATGACTTTTTTTGTCTTATTTGCTGAACTTTGCTGGGCTTGTTTTGCTTCTATGGTTTTATTGTATTTTTTAATATCAATTAATAGCGTGCCGATTTCTTCTGTGAGTGACAATATTTTTGATTTTTTTTGTTCATGAGCAGTTTGTATTCCAAGCTGAGACTTTTGTTTTTCAATATTTATTTTGCCACCACTATAAAGTGGCATGTTAAATGTTATGCCGATAAGTTTTGCATCATAACTATTTAATGTATCAAAGTAATTATATGATGCGATGATGTCAAATGAACCATATTGTGATCCTTTTGCAGCTTTATACAGTAATCTATTTTTATCTATAGTTTGAGTACCTATCTTTATTTGGTAATTACTATCTAGAATATTATTTTGTAAATTGTCATCATAAAGGTACTCATTCTTGACTGCAGAAAATTCTAATGATGTGTCTTTCTCTATTTCTTTACCCATAAGCAGTGATAATGATGTTTTTGTCTTTTCATACGCAGCCATAGCAGTAGTTAAATTATCCTCAGCGACGTAAACAGATGATAGAAAACGACTCGCATCGGCCTCCGTTCTCAACCCTTCGATGACAAGTGCTTGTGCTTGAGCATAATAAGCTGCTTTGGTTTGCAAATCTTTTTGTCTTACAGCAATTGCTTCTTTTTGGACAACCATTAAGCCATAAAAAGTTTTTACCTTGTATACCATTAGAGCTTTAGCGTCTTGAAGTGTGAGTTTTGATATTTCTTCATCCACTTTGGAGGCTTGAATGATTGATGATGTTTTAGCAAAATCCCAAATTTTTTGTTTTAAACTCACTCCAATACCCCAACCATCTTCATCAAGGGTACGAAATGATCCATTTATAGGAAGGGTGTACGTTTGTAAGGGATTATATTCAGAATGCAGGTTTATTTGGGGCCGAGTCTCAGCATAGGATGAATCATAATTCTTTTGTGATTGACTGACTTTGAGTACAAAAGATTTTATATCTGGATGGTTCGCGAGGGTTTTATTGATACTTTCTTGCAGCGTAAGTGTCTCTGCATGAATTTCACATGCGAAAAGGGTAATTATAAGTAACGCGAACAGTAGTTTTTTTTTCATAATTTTCCTGATCTGATTCAATTGATACAGATATGTCTTGTTGTTTTTGAGTTTTTCACGAAAATAGGTATAACCAAAGGAAGATTAGCTAATTTATCTATGTCTCGACTGGAACGATAAAGCTATTCCAGCAGGTCAACAATTTTGTCTGCCATGCCTGTGTAACTGGCTGGTGTCATTTCAAGTAGACGTTGTTTATCTGCTGATTCAAGAGCCAGACTTTCGACAAAGCTGTGGATGGTGGCCTGGCTAATTTTCTGTCCGCGAGTGAGCTCTTTCAGTTTTTCGTAGGGTTTTTCTATGCCAGCTTTACGCATGATTGTCTGAATGGGCTCAGCCAGAATCTCCCAGGCATTGTCCAAATCTCTTGCGAGATTCTGTTCATTCAATTTCAACTTACCCAAGCCCTTAAGTGTCGATTGGTAGGCTATCATACTGTAACCAAAGCCAACTCCCATATTGCGCAAAACGGTGGAGTCGGTCAAGTCGCGTTGCAGGCGTGAAATCGGCAGTTTCGTAGATAAATGCTGAAAAATAGCGTTGGCTAAACCGCAATTCCCTTCTGAATTTTCAAAGTCGATGGGATTAACCTTGTGCGGCATAGTTGATGAACCAACCTCACCTTTTATAGTTTTCTGACCAAAATAACCCATCGAGATATAGGTCCACATATCACGATTGAAATCGAGAAGGATGGTATTCCAGCGAGTCAGGGTATCAAATAATTCGGACATGTAATCGTGTGGTTCAATTTGGGTGGTAAATATATTTTGATTTAGACCCAGTTTTGTCTCGATTACATTTTTTGTTAATTTGATCCAGTTAATGTCTGGGTAGGCGGCAAGGTGGGCGTTGAAGTGACCGACTGCCCCGTTAAGTTTCCCCAATAGATCAATGGATGAAACTTTATCACTCTGTTTCTGTAAGCGTTGAGCAAAAACTGCCAGTTCTTTTCCAATCGTAGTGGGGGAGGCGGTCTGCCCGTGGGTACGTGCGAGCATCGGAACTGTTTTGAATTCTCTGGCTAGATTGCTGATATTTTTGATGATTAGCTGTTGTTGAGGTTTCAATACTGTCAATCCATCTTTCAGCATCAGAGCATGGGATAGATTATTGATATCCTCAGAAGTACATGCAAAATGAATAAATTCAGAGATTTCATTAAGGGATGTATCAACAATCTGTTCTTTTAAATAATACTCGACTGCTTTAACATCATGATTTGTGATTGCCTCAATTTTTTTAATTTTTTCAGCTTCAGCGGGAGTGAAGTCAGAAATGATATTGTGTAACTTTTGTTCTTCATCTGCAGTTAAGGTTCGACATTCAGGGATTGCTTCTTCAGCACAAAGAGTGATTAACCACATCACTTCAACTTTAACTCGGTTCTTGAGTAAAGCATATTCAGAAAAGCATTCACTTAAGCCACTGACCTTTGAGGCATAACGGCCATCAATCGGGCTGATTGCTGTAATCATTATTTAGACTCCTTTAGTGCTGTTGAGTGGGCACTATAACTGTGGCTGATTGTCCCCGCAACCATTTATCAGCCTTGCTGTTGAAAATAAGATAAATGTCCACCTGAGCCTGCACGATGTGTTTTGACTGGTAAGTGAGAGGTATTACTATTAACATGTCACAGTCGCTGGCTGATCTTACTTTTTTATATCTGACTTGCTGGAGCCTATGAAAACATTTTCCGCTGAACTTGCCTATTTTTTGCGTGGTCGCGCCAGACAAAATCTTAAATTGCTTTGGTACTACAGCTTTTTTTTGCTGCTGTTAGTTCTGGTCTATGCGACCTTATTTCGTTATTTGATGCTCCATCTCGAAGGACGTGAATACTCTTTTATCGCCGGGGTATACTGGGCGATAACTGTGATGACGACGCTCGGATTTGGCGATATCACTTTTCACACCGACCTTGGTTATATATTTGCTGCGCTGGTGACGATTTCTGGGGTGGTGTTTCTGCTCATTATTTTGCCGTTTGGTTTGGTCAGTCTATTCCTGGCTCCCTGGATAGAGCAACGATTACGCTATCGCCCTGGCTTCGCTTTGCCTTCTGATACTGCCAATCATGTGCTGATCTTTGGTGTGAGTCCTACTACTCGTGCATTAATCCATAACCTTGAAAGTCTCGCAATCCCATTTGTTGTTATAACTGAAGACTATCAGGAATCATTGCGTTTGGAAGAGGAAGAGGGGATTAACGTTGCCTGTGGTTCGGTGACTGATAAAAAGTTACTCTCGCGCGTCAGAGTTGCTTCGGCGCGCTATATCTATGTCAATCTTAGTGATACCCAGAATGTTAATCTTTGTTTGACGATTCGAGCTACTTGCCAAACTCCGATTGCAGTCATTGCGAACGATCCCAGCCATCTTGATCTTATGCATTTAGCTGGAGCGAATAAGGTGGTGGCTTTGACCCGGATCATTGGTCGTTATCTAGGAATTCGCTCGACGACACAAGGGGCCATGGCTCATATTATTGACTCCTTTGGACAACTGAAAATTGCTGAAATTCCAGTTAATTGCACTCCCTTTGCTGGACAGACTCTGGAACAGGCCGAAATTCGTCAACAGACCGGTCTGGCAGTCATTGGTATTTTGGAGCGCGGGGTGTATACCATCCCCTCGAAGGATACAGTTCTTTCGCCATCATCTCTGGTGGTTCTGGCAGGAACCCGTGAGCAGTTAACAAGGTTAGAACAGTTGACCGGAGAGCAAGCTGAAGACGATCTGATCTTTATCCTTGGTCATGGGAAGATAGGTTGTGCTGCAGCTAATTTTCTTGATCATATTCCTGTTCCCTATCTATTAATCGATCAGATCGAGAACCAAAATTGCAACAAACATATCTCGGTTATTGGAGATGCGACTGATTGTGAGTTATTACGCAAATCTGGGATTGAACAGGCAAAGGGGTTGATCGTAACGACCAATGATGATAGCACCAATGTCTTTTTGACCTTAAGCAGTCGACACGCTAATCCGGATATACGGATTGTTGCTCGGGCAAATAGGGAAGAGAATGTTGCACAACTTTATGCGGCGGGAGCAGATTTTGTGGTTTCTAACGCATCAGTTGGTGCTAATATTTTAACTAATATCTTGGAGTCGAAAGAATCGATTTTCCTTACTGAAGGGCTGACAATCTTTCGTCGTCCATTGCCTGCAGCTTTGGTTGGTCAGACTATTGAAGAATCGCGGATTCGACTATTGACCGGCTGTTCGGTTGTTGCCCTGGAGATGGAAGGATTGAGTCCGCACCCTTCTCCGCCACCCGATACTAAGTTGGAGTCTGGGATGAAATTAGTAATGATTGGTAATACCCAGCAGGAAGAGAAGTTTATCCTTCAATTTGGCAGGAATGGAAGGTGATTTGATGATTTCTGAAAAAAAGACAGTTTCACTGGTGCTAGGTAGTGGTGGTGCGCGTGGTTTGGCACATATAGGCGTTATCCAGGTTTTGGAAGAGCAGGGGTATAAGATTGATTCCATCTCAGGATCATCCATGGGGGCGCTCATTGGTGGAATCTATGCTGCTGGGAAACTGGATATCTACACCAAGTGGGTTTGTGCTCTTGACCGTTTTGACGTACTGCGATTACTTGATGTCTCTTTTAGTGGCTCAGCGATTTTTAAAGGTGAGAAAATTATCAGTACCTTGCGGGAACTTATTGGTGAGCAAAATATTGAAGATTTGCCAATATCTTTTACCGCTATTGCGACGGATTTGGAGGAAAGTAAAGAGGTTTGGCTTTCTAGTGGCCTTCTGTGTGAAGCTATCCGTGCGTCGATCGCTTTCCCAACGATTTTTTCAGCCGTCGCTTATAAGGGTAAAACCCTGGTTGATGGCGGGTTATTGAATCCCATTCCCATTGCGCCAACGATGCGCGATTTAACTGATTTGACGATTGCTGTCAGTTTAAGCGGTAATGCAAAATCTATCCCAGAAGATTTACCTGTCCTTAACGAGCCGCAGGAACAGCGCAATAGATACCATCAAAAAGTTATTGATTTTATTGATGGTTTGTCTCATAAAGATAGCGGCAAAGTGGAAGATAATTCTGGTTTTTTTGATATTATTTCAATGAGTATTGATGTCATGCAATCAACTATTGCTAATTTTAAACTTGCAGCCTATCAGCCTGATATTTTGATTGAAATACCGAAAGATACTTGCAGCATTTATGAATTTGAACGCGCGGAAGAATTAATTGCAGTCGGTCGCCGTGAAGCAATTGCTCGATTGGATGCCTTTAGTCGTACTGTTCTCTAAAAAATTAGTATTGATACTTAAGCTAATAACTGATTTGCCAGTTTTGGCAGCATTGGGTTTATGGGCCGAATCCCTGCTGATGTGACGGTTGCCAGATCGGTCAGAGTCATTATAGATCCTTGTAAGCATACCATTGTCCCACCATTCCCTTTTATCAGGTTTTCTACTGCGGCTTGACCAAAACGTGCGCCGAGAAGTCGGTCAAAAACCGAGGGAGAACCCCCGCGCTGGTAATGGCCAAGCACAATAACTCTTGTTTCGAAACCGATTCGATTTTTAATCTGGCTGGCAATATCTTCCGCTTTGCCGGCTCCTTCAGCAACCATGATAATTGAATTGGTTCGACCTTCTTGAAACCGCTTGCGCAAATCTTTACAAATCTGATCAAGATCGTATGGTTCTTCTGGGATTAAACTATATTCAGCACCGGAAGCAATTGCTGAGGCAACAGCCAGATAGCCACAGCTACGCCCCATGGTTTCGACAACAAAGGTTCGGTCATGGGATGAGGCGGTGTCTTTTAAATTATCGACAGCATGGATAATATTATTCAATGCCGTATCAACACCAAGTGAATAGTCAGTAAAAGGGATGTCATTATCAATTGATGCGGGAATGCCAATGACTGGGACACCTTGCTGTTGAATAGCGTATCCTCCCTTAAGCGAGCCCTCTCCGCCAATCACAATTAACCCTTCAACCCCCATCCCTTTTAAGTTTTCGCTGGCCAGATGTAATCCGGCTTCGGTGCGCATCTCTTTACAACGGGCACTTTGTAAAAATGTACCTCCGTGTTGTAAAATATTACTTACTGATCTCGTGGTCATCGGCTCATAGAGCCGATCAATCAGGCCTTGAAAGCCTTTTTGGATACCGATAACTTCTAAGCCTGATGCCAGACCGGCACGGACAACAGCACGCAGTGTTGCGTTCATTCCTGAGCAGTCTCCACCGCTCGTTAAAACAGCAATACGTTTCATAGAAATATCTTTCTCCAAAATAAATGAATTTTTTCTCGCAGGGTAGATTCGCTGTGAGATAATGGGATATTATAGCTGCTTCTGTAAAATTTATCATTATTCTAAAAGGATCAATATGTACCGTTTATATGTCGTAAACATCTTTATTTTTCTTCTGTTAGCTCCATGGTCAGTTTTTGCGCAAACGTTGGTCGATAAAGTACAGGAACATCATCTTGAGAATGGCGCAACGGTACTTCTGGTTGAGCGACATGATTCTCCTACAGTGGCCGCTTATATCAGCTTTCGGGTCGGTGGAGCAAACGAAACCAGTCAAGAGCGTGGAGTCGCCCACTTATTGGAACATATGATGTTTAAGGGGACTAAAACTCTTGGCACTAAAAACTATGCGGCAGAAAAAAAACTGTTGCAGAAAATTAAAACAGTTGGTCAGCAGATCGATACACTTAGATATTGTGCAGACACTGATCTACAAGGGCTACAACAATTACAAGATCAGCTAGTTGTGTTGCAGGCAGAGCATCGAAAATTGGTGGTTAAAAATGAATTTTCACGAATTTATGGGGAAAATGGTGGGGTTGGCTATAATGCTTATACGAGCAAAGATGCAACCACTTATCTGATTAACCTGCCTGCTAATAAGCTTGAGCTTTGGGCCGTGATTGAGTCTGATCGTCTGCAGAATGCAGTTTTTCGTGAATTTTACACTGAACGGGATGTGGTTCACGAAGAACGGCGCCGTTCTTATGAAAGCAGTCCAGATGGTTTGATGTATGAAACGTTGTTGGCGACTGCTTATAAGGTTCATCCATATCGTAATCCGGTGATTGGTTGGAATTCCGATATTGAGCGTTTGGATCCTGATCGGATTCGTGAATTTTTTGATAAATATTATACCCCTGTAAATATGGTTATTACCTTAGTTGGTGATTTTGAAAGTCAACCCACTCTGGAAATGGTTGATCGCTATTTTGGTAAACTCAACCCGGGTGTTCCCGTCCCTCCTGTCGTTGATAAGGAACCTGAACAAAAAGGGGAACGTCGTGTTGCAATTAATTTTGATGCTGAGCAGCAATTGATGATCGCTTACCACAAACCGACCATGCCACACCGTGATGACTATATTTTTGATATTCTTATGCAGATCTTGTGTGAAGGGAGAACTTCACGACTGTATAAAGCTTTGGTTGTCGAAAAGCAGTTAGTTACCGATGTCAATGTCTTCGGAGCTCCCGGGGCACGCTACGATAATCTGATGGTTTTGAGTATGACTCCACGGAATAGTTGTTCATGTACAGATGTTGAAGATGCTGTCTATCTAGAGCTGGAACGTTTTAAAACAGAACTTCTTAGTGTCGCTGACCTGAATAATGCCCGTAAGCAGATTATGACCTCAATTCTGCGGGGTTTAAAGGGCAACAGTGGTTTGGCCCGAATGCTGTCTTCTTATCAAACACTAGGTGATTGGCACTATCTGGTTGATTATGAAAAACAACTGAATTTGGTGACTGCTGAGGATATTATGGACGTTGCGAAACGTTACTTACATGTTGATAACAGAACCGTAGTGACATTGATCCGAGGAGAACAAAGTTGATGCGATACTTTTGCTACTTAATTGTTGTTTTTCTCCTTTCCAGTTGTAGCCAAAATTTATTCAGCGGGCAAGTCCGGCCCGATGATTTAAATTTTCCGACCCTTGAATTTGTTTTTCCAGAAGTTGTTCAACAACAATTGACCAATGGGATGAAGCTCTATGTAAAAGAGGATCATGAATTACCATTGATTGAATTATCTTTACTGGTTGAGGGTGGCAGTATTTATGATCCCCTGGATAAAACGGGATTATCTCAGTTTTTTGCTCAGACATTGTCAACCGGGGGGACGGAAAACTTGTCTCCAGCAAAGTTAGAAGCTGAATTGGAAGCGATGGCCGCTATTTTAACTGTTTCCAGCTCCTCGTATAGTTATGAAATTGATCTTTCTTTACATCGCCAGGACTTAGATCGCGGGATAGAAATCCTTGTAGATTTACTGCGTCGACCTCGTTTTGATGCCGAACGGATGGAATTGGTAAGAACCCAGATGCTGGAAAATATTCATCGGAAGAATGATGATCCTGGTTCAATAGCTGGGCGCTTGCTGGGTGGGGCTGTCTATCCTGGACATCCCTTCGGTACATATCCGACAGCAGAAGTGGTTACAACGTTTACTCGTGATGATCTTCTGGCATTACATCAACGCTACTTTCAGCCGCAGAATTTCTGGTTAGCTGCTTCAGGAGATGTGCAACCTGTTGAGTTGATTTCTTTGCTTGAGCAACACCTTGACGACTGGCATTCAGCGGAAAGTATGATCCGTGAGTTGCCTGTGCTTTCACCTGCTCCAAAAGGACGGATTTTATTAGCTGATAAGAAAATTCCCCAGACAACCATTTTGATGGGACATCCGGGCATTAGTAAAGACAATCCTGATGTGTTAGCGCTGCAGGTTGCAAATTATATTTTGGGCGGTGGTGGTTTTAATTCGCGGATGATGCGTGAGGTTCGTTCTAATCGTGGCCTGGCTTATTCGGTTTACTCCTATTTTCAAATTGGTCGTCAGTTGCCGGAATTATTTATTGCTGGTAGTGAAACAAAATGTGGGTCTACGGTTGAAGTTGTTAGCTTGTTGCAGCAGTTAATAAGACAGGTGCGTGATGAGCCTGTTTCTATTGCAGAGCTTGATTTAGCTAAAAAAAGTTTGATTAATTCCTTTGTTTTCGCTTTTTCTAATAGTCATTCTGTTGTCAGTCGCAAGGTTCGTCTCGATTACTATGATTATCCGGATAATTACCTGGAAACTTACAGACAGCAAATTGATGCGGTCACTGTAGCTGATGTGCAACGGGTTGCGCGTCAGTATCTGCACCCGGAGAAATTACAGATTGTGCTTGTTGGGGACAGCCAGAAATATGCTGATGAAGTCAGGAAACTGGGGTTTCCAGTTGAAGATGTTGATTTGTAACGGGCACAATAATCTATAAAGTTGAGTTTATGATAAAAGCTGAAACTTCACAATTAACGCTACGGGGGAAGATAAAATATCTACTCTGGGAGCAAAATCCGGGTGATTTATCGCTATTACAACGAATTTCATTGCGGCAGGTGCAGACGATCGCTTTGGTTATACGGGATTTTGGCATAAATCAGTGTTTACTTCGTGCTTCAGCCTTAACCTATTATACGATGCTATCTCTGGTTCCGTTGTTGGCCTTGACCTTTGCGTTGTTAAAAGCCTTCGGTGTACAGAACCTGCTTCAGCCTTTGATCATTGAAAAATTGAATGTCGGTGATGGCCAGGTTGCTGATGTTATTCTTGGCTACATTAATAATACGCAGGTGACTCAATTAGGAGCTGTTGGTCTGATTTTCTTGATTATAGCTGTTGTCTCATTGCTGACCAACGTTGAAAAATCGTTCAACTATATCTGGGGGGTTAAAAATGTTCGTCCGTTATTGCGCCGGTTTTCCGATTATCTTTCGGTTATTTTAGCGGGTCCGGTGCTCATTATCAGCGCTATTTCAATGACATCGACACTGGCCAGTAACAGTCTGGTACAAAAATTAATTGAAATGCAGATGGTCGGCAATCTAATCCTTTTGCTGTTTAAAGTGGCCCCCTTTTTTTTCATGTGGCTGGCATTTACCGGGCTTTATGTTTTTATGTCAAATATAAAGGTGGAATGGCGGGCGGCCTTTTTCGGAGGAGTTGTTGGTGGAACTCTATGGCAGATTGCTCAGGTCGGTTATGTCCATTTTCAGGTTGGGGTGGGGCGCTATAATGCTATTTATGGAACCATGGCGGCACTGCCGATTTTTATGGTCTGGCTCTATCTTTCCTGGGTGATTGTTCTGTTTGGTCTTGGTGTTTGTTATGCTAAACAAAATCTACGCACCAGTGGTCGGGATCTGCGTGGTTCTGAAGTCAGTCGTAACAGTTTCGAACAAGTTTCTTTGGCGCTGCTGGTAACTCTAGCGGACCGTTTTACTAAAGGAGAACCAGCACTCAGTAATGAGCAGTTGGCTAAATTTTTGTTTATTCCTCCTCGTCTTTGTCGCAGTATTATTGAGCTGTTGTTGAAAATCGGATTTGTTTCCGAGCTTTGTACTCTATCTGGCCGTTGTCAATACCAGCTTGGACGCTCTGCTGAAGATCTCAGTCTAGCTGAAATTTTGAAAAAAATGGCTGATTTTGGTGAAGAGGCTCTCTATCTACATCCACATCCGCAAACCTTGATTGCCTTGGAAACTTGCCGTCGTGTGGAAGATCTAGTAGCTGAGAGTCTTGATGGGACAACCCTGAAAGACCTGGTCGTTCGTTGTCATGACCAAATTGAGGCAGAACCCATCGAGAACTAACATAGTTTATACCGTATAACTCTTCAGCTCGATTTTCCCATCCAGCATTTCTGCGTAGGAAAACTGGGTGATCCAGTCACCTAGTCCGATAATTCTTACACCATGATGCTCAATGTCTACCGGATGGTGAAAATGTCCGCAAACCACAATATCGCTGTTACTGGTTTCAGAAAATGGTATTAAATAGGGCGTGGGATCCTGATGATGATTCCCTGGACTGTTTTTTGAACTCTTATTGCTCAACCAGAGTGCAAATGACCAGACAAGATCGGGATGAATAATCCGTGACAAAACTTTAATTGGCCAACTACGCCAGAAGGAGCGTAGCCGTTGATAATTGCGGTCTGACTTTAACAGATCACCATGACTGATCAGAATTTTTTTCCCATCCCAGTCAAGCAACTGCTGATCAGGGATCACGGTGCATTCGAGTGTCTCAGTGAAGTAGGGACCAAGGTGAAAATCGTGATTTCCCTCAACGAAGAATAGTTTTGTCCCTGACTGCGAAAGCTGACGTAATTTTTCCAATAATGGGATATAAACGGTAAATACAAGGTGTTTGTAGCCCAGCCAAAACTCAAAAATATCGCCAAGCAGAAAAAGAGCATCAAGATCTTTTTGCTGGTTAAGAAAGTTGAGTAAAAGCTGATAGTTTTTATCCTGTGGATGACGCAGATGTGCATCTGATAGAAAAATTGCTTTCATGCCTGAGACTATAGAGAGCTGATGAGTTGTTGTCAATTTAATCGAAACAAGTACTTTTTTGTAAGACTAGCATAGACCTAAAGGAGTAATTGATGTCTGTCGAAGATATTTTAGAAAGTGGTTTGCGTGCCCAGGATCAGGGTGATCTAAAATCAGCACTGCGATTTTTTCAACAAGGATTAGATCAGCAGCAATCGGCAGAAAATTGGTTGTTGTTGGCTGATGCACAGATTGAGAATGGTTCTTTTGCCAAAGCACATAAAAGTATTTCTGCCGGCTTGAAGTTGGAGTCAGGCAATAGTGATTTACTGTTCACTCTCGGGGATCTCTATCTTGAAGAAGGGAAAAATGACAAGGCCATCATGGTTTATCAGCAGATCATTGACCTCGATTCCACAGAGGTTGATGCCTGGGTCAGCAAAGCGGTTGCACAGATGAATGATAATGATCTGGTCGCAGCTGAGAAGACTTGCCAACGGGCTCTCGAAATAGATCCTGAGTCGGCTTTTGCTCATAATGCTCTGGGGGATATCTGTGTTGCCAAAAATAGTGCTCAAGCTGCGATGAAACACTTTCACCAGGCAATTAAGTTGGATTCAAATGATCCTCAACCCCATTTGAGTCTTGCTGAGCTTTACTATGAAACAAAAAATTTGGAGCAGGCAGAACACTATTGTCAAAAAGGTTTGGAGTTGGATTCTGGATTGCCACCTGGATATCTCATATTGGGATACATCTGTTTGGATCATGATCGTACCCAGGAAGCTGTTGATAATTTTCAGCAGTTTTTACGCCTGGAAAAAAGTGCTGCGGCCAAAAACATTCGTGATGAAGTTGCTGCTGTTATCGATGGCCTCAAGTCATGATAGCTAAGTTAGATTTTTGATCACCATGGCGCGTTGCAATTCTCCGGGGGGAGTTATCCAAATCCTGAAGAATTGCTGCAACACAGGAAGTCAGATGTTTTGCGACGCCATCTTTCTTTTTATGCTTACCTACTGATGTATTGAGTAAAAAACAAGATGAATCAACGTACTGAAGCACGCAATTTCCTTTATATCTTATCGGGTGCTACTGCGCTCGCCTTGGGGGTCATGTTGTTTCTGGCACCCAATAAAATTGCTACGGGTGGAACTCCCGGAATGGCGATTCTGTTAAACTATCTGGTCAATTTGCCCATCGGCAGTTTAATGTTGCTGATCAACCTGCCGCTGTTGCTGGTAAGTGGTAAAATGCTTGGCAAAGCTTTTGCCGTTCGTTCTGTTGTTGCTATTCTGCTGACTTCCCTGCTTATCGATTTGTTTGGTGAAGTTTTGCACTTACAGGCTCTCAGTCATAACATTTTGCTAGCAACCTTGTATGGTGGCATTGCTGTAGGAGTTGGAGTCGGTCTGATTTTGCGTGGCAACGCTTCTGCTGGGGGCACGACAATTATTGCCCGACTGGTTGCTGCTCGCAGCCAGTACAAGCCAGGGCAGATCATTCTTGTTTTTGACGTCATTATTATTGTTGCTTCGGGATTTGTGTTTCAGGATATTGAACGTGCTCTCTGGAGTATGATCAGTATTTATGCGACGGCAAAATGTATTGATATGATTCTTACCGGCACTCTGTCTGAGAAGGTTGTTCATATCGCGACAAACGAGGTTGATTTGCTTAGTCAAGAAATAATTGAGCATCTTGGGCAGCAGGGGACTATTCTTACCGGATCAGGGTTGTACAAGAATGAACAGAAAAACTTGATTTTTGTCACTGTTGATGCGCGGAAAATCACTTTGCTACGTGACATCATTCGTAATAATGATCCGGATGCTTTTATGGTCGTTATGGATGCAGCCGAAATGCTTGGACGAGGACACGGAGCTTAATTTTATAATATGGGAATTGCAGCTTGATGCCCGGCAGAGTACCGGAGCTTCT